>DYDL01000155.1 GCA_020717925.1 Desulfocapsa sp. | reverse complement strand
GCGCGGCACCAGCCAGCCACCATCACTCCCCGGCAGCGCGTGGTCACCAAACCTCTGGAACAGGTCCACCTGATCACCGGCGGACCCGGCCTGCCCGCCGCCGCGGCGGAACGCTACACCCTCTATCTGCTGAATATCCTGCTGGGCGGCAACATGAGTTCCCGCCTCTTCCAGGAGGTGCGAGAAAAGCACGGCCTGGCCTACTCTATTTTCTCCTACATCGCCTCCTTTGCGGACTGCGGATACGTTGGGATATACCTGGGTGTGGACCAGCAGGAGGTCAACCGGGCCATGACCATGGTCAACACCGAGATCACCCGCATGTGGACCGAGGTGACGCCGGCCGCCGAGATGAGTAATGCCCGGGAATATGCCAAGGGTATAATGTATCTGTCCGCTGAAAACATGGAATCCCGTATGACCAGGCTGGCCCACAACGAGTTCCAGTTCGGCCGCCATGTCCCGGTCGAGGAGGTGGCAGCGGCCATTGATGGCACCACTGCCGAGGCGGTGTCCGCCCTGGCCAGGCAACTTTTCCATGGCACCCCCTTCAGCACCGTGGTTCTTGGCCCGGTCAAAGCGGACGCCATGAGCTGGGCAGAGGGCAACTGACCATGGCGTCTGAAAAGCAAACTCCACCCCTCCCGTCGCAAACCCTGCTTGTCCGCCGGCTTTATCCGGACCGAGATGTTGACCTCGCCCTGCCCAGCTATCATTCCGAACTGGCCGCAGGCTTTGATGTTGTGGCGGCCTTAACCGCCCCGCTCACTCTGGCCCAAGGGGAAATCGGCGTAGTACCCACCGGCCTTGCCGTGGCCATCCAACCAGGCTTTGAACTACAAGTACGGCCCCGCAGCGGCCTGGCCATCAAGCACGGCATCACGGTGGTCAACAGCCCCGGCACCATTGACGCCGACTACCGCGGCGAGATCAAGATCGGCCTGATCAACCTCGGTCAGGCACCGTTTACCATCAACCGCCACGACCGCATCGCCCAGCTCGTGCTAGCCCCGGTAGCCCACGCCCGCATTGTCGAGGTGGCGGAACTGGACAACACCGTACGCCAGGATGGCGGCTTCGGACATACGGGGGTATGAAGAAGCTCAAAGCTGAAAGCTGAAAGCTCAAAGTTTAATGAGAAAAATCCATAGACTTTCAGCTTTCAGCTTTGAGCTTTCAGCTTCAGATTCTTCACTATGCGTATCTGTGTGCTCGGCAGTGGCAGCAGGGGCAACGCCACCTATATCGAGTCCGGCGAAACCGCGCTTCTCATTGATTGCGGCTTTTCCGGCAAGGAGACGGCCAAGCGGCTGGCCGCCATCGGCGTGCCCATGGAGCGCCTCACTGCCCTCCTGGTCACCCATGAGCACATGGACCACATCAAGGGCATCGGCGTCTTGTCCCGCAGATGGAAGCTGCCGGTCTTTGCCAACCTGGACACGATAAGCGCGGCTGGCGACACCCTGACCAGCCTGCACGCCCTGCGGGAAATATGCCCCGGTGCGGCCTTTGCTATCAAGGATCTGCGCATCCATCCCTTTGCCATCTCCCACGACGCCGCCAACCCCATGGGCTTTGTGGTGCAGAACCAGCGCTGGCGCGTGGGTTATTGTACCGACACCGGCACGGTCACCAAGGTCATGTCACACCGGTTGACCCGCTGCCACTGCCTGATCATGGAAAGCAACCACGACCCGGAACTGTTGCGCAACGGCCCCTACCCCATCTATCTGCAACAGCGGATCCGCTCCAAAACCGGCCATCTCGACAATCAGACCGCCGCCGACTTCCTGGCCGAGCTTGCACACGACAGCCTCCGGCACATCTACCTCGCCCACCTAAGCGAAGCCAACAATCGCCCGGAAATCGCCCTGCGCCATGCCACCCAGGCTTTCAACAACCTGGCCGATGACCAGCCCAGGCCCACCATTTCGGTGGCCACCCAGGATTGCCCTACCGAGTGCCTTGTCCTGCGGGAATAAGTGTCGTTCGGTAATTAAGGAGGGGGTAGCGACGTGACGCGCAACAAAAATTCTGCTAATCTTAGTAGCAGACTTGGTTCGGAAATGTGGAAAAAAATTCCGTGGCGCCGGAAGAAATTTTTATAAGGCCTGCAAATCTTCCGAACGACATCCCGAACAACATATTGAAATATTGTATAAAATGGCGACAGCAAGATATTGGCACGGATATTGCTACACCTGTATGGAAGGAACACGATCTATTGCAAGCGTTCTCCGACTTACACTGCAACGCGAAGTTTTAAACGATGGAGATGAATCATGAACCGTAGCGGATTTGACCGGCGTTTAGAGGAAGAGCGACGCGATGTTTATGACCTGAATTATTTTGAGGAGGGCGGCGATGAGCGCCGGCGGCGGAGGGAGCGCCGTCATAGCGGTGAAAAACGGAACGGCTGGCAGCGTGTGTCCCAATGGAGCAGCGTCCCGGTGGGTGACTCCAAAAAAGATTTGCGGCTTGCTGACGAGCAATCGTCAAACGATCTCCGCACCTATATAATCGCCTGACCGATCATTTTCCGGCAGTAGAACCACAACGTCTTTCCCGCCAGGGAAGACGTTTTTTTATGTGCGCTGACCGCTCCCAGGCAACATCTCACTGAGTCCCCCGACCGATCTCGTAAACCAGATGTACACCAGCCCCCACTGTAACATCTCCAGCCGTAATCGGCGGCGATGCACCAGCCGCCATCCCCTCGTCAAAGGCCATGGGCCGCATCTCCACCCGCATCGGGGCAGCGGGACTGCCGTCGAGCTGAAGCGACAGCACCCGGATCAGCTCCACTCCAGCGGCGGCCGCCAGGGTAACGGCATCGGCCCGGGCATTGGACGTGGCCTGCTCAATGGCTGCCGCCCGTGAATGTCGCGGGTCAGCCAGGTCAAAGGTCAAGGCCTGGATATCGTTGGCCCCGGCGCTGGTTGCTGCCTCGATGATCTTTCCGGTCAGCTTGATCTGGCGGCTCACGACCTTGAAGGAGTTGCGCACGATGTATCCGGTGATCCCTGGTTTCCAGTCCCAGGCGGCCTGGCGTGGGCGGATCTCCCACTTGGGTTCGATCTGAAAAAAGCCGGTGCGGTACTCTTCCTTGCCTAGCCCTGCCCTCTGCAGAGCCTTTTCCACCTCGCCCATCTTGTCGGTGTTGTCCTCAAGGGCAGCCTCGGCGGTAACACCATGGGTCACTACCCCGACGGTGATCCGCATCTGGTCGGCTGGCACCTGCAAGCTCGCCTCGCCGTGTACCGTCAGCTCCGGCACACGCTCCGGCTGCGCCGGGGCTGCGGCGTTACAGAGCCCACCACTAGCAAGTACCATGAGGCAAACCAGCACCAGCCTGATATTCCCGGGAAGCATCGTCTCCTCCTCCTCCTTTAGCATTAACATGGCCGGATAATAGCGTTAGTCAATGCAAGGCATTATTCATGATACCGCAATACATTGAAAAATTGGCGGCAATTGTCAATGAAAACATCATGCCCGCTAAAGAGGAAGCGTTTTCATTTGCCGCTCAACTGGGTATAGTCTGCATGATGACAACCCTTAACAGCGGAGGCTTGGGCATGGGGGAAAAAGAGGTGAATGCGCTTATCCTGGCGGCGGGCAAGGGCACCCGCATGAAGTCGGACAAGGCCAAGGTCTTGCACGAGGTTCTGACCGCACCCATGGTGCATCATGTTATCGACGCCGTCATCCCCCTGCACCCGGCCAGAATCGTGCTGGTGGTCGGCCACCAGCACGAGGCGGTACGGGAGGCCCTGGCCGGCTATAACGTCACCTTTGCCCTGCAGCAAGAACAACTGGGCACCGGTCATGCGGTGCTGGCCGCCCGGCACCTGCTGCCTGCGTTGGATGCCCAGGTACTCATTCTCTGCGGCGACACCCCCCTCATCCGCACCGAGACGCTGCGGGCCATGCTCCAGGATCATGCGGCAAGCGGCGCCAGTCTCACCATCATGACCACGGAACTGGACAATCCCACCGGCTACGGCCGGGTGCTGAAAGGGGTGGATGGCGGGGTACATGGAATTGTAGAGGAGAAGGACGCCAGCGAGGCGCAACGACGAATCCGGGAAATCAATGCCGGCATCTATCTGGTTGAGGTCGCCTTCCTGTTCGCGGCCCTGGACCAGGTAGGCACAAACAATGCCCAGGGCGAAATGTATCTTACTGATATCGTTGGACTTGCCGTTAATGCTGGCGTGGTGGTGCGCACCTTCCGCTGCGCCGACTCGGAGGAGACCCTGGGCGTTAACTCTCCCACCGAACTGGCCCTGGCCAATGCCCGCATGCAGGAACGGCGCGAGCATTCTCCAACTTAGCGCCTGAGCCGCGCGTTGTTATCGGACCATTACTATTTCCACAAAAAAAGCATCGAATCTTTGGACTGAGTGTGGTAAATAGTTCTGAAGTTAAAAAGTGTAACGTATTGGTTTAAAAGAAAAATTAGTATCGTCATTTTGGTTTCAAGAGCGTCCCTGCCAGAGGTGGGACGATTTCTTGCATGGAATGTAATCTGGTCAGGAAAGGTGAAAAAATGGCCGAGAATCCCCAGGAAGAGGCAATGGCCCGGTTGGAGGCGGTGGTGGAGAAACTGCTCGCCAACTTCAACAGCATGAAGCAGGAGAAGGCGGAAGTCGAGGCGCAACTGCGCCAGAGAAGCTACGAAGTGGAGGAACTCCAAGAGGTGGTGGCCGCCCTCAAGGACGAGAAGAGCGTGGTGCACCAGCGGGTATCCGGCTTGCTCAGTTCAATCGAGGATTGGGAAAAAAATCAGGCGGCCGCCTGATGCCCGCACGGAAGTGACCGCGACGTCAAACGGGATAAACCCATTGCCTTTGGATAATTATTTTGGTATCAAATAGTTAAAAGGATGTGTTTTGCCAAGACTTGTCACGTTTGAGGTTCTAGGCCAGAAATACTCGCTGTATACCGAGGCCTCGGATGCGGATGTTCAGGAGATCCTGAACCTGGTCAAATCCCAGATCGAGGCGCATGTTGGTACGGCGGTCAATGTGTTGCCGTCCAGCAAGGCGGCGGTTCTGGCCAGTCTTAACGTGGCCAGCGAATATGTTAAGCTGAAAAAAGATTGTGCCCGGCAACTGGAGAACGTTGGCTCGCACCTTGACATGTTGACCGAAAAGATAGAGAATTTAATCAGGGAATAAAGTTGATTTTCCCCTGCCTTGTTGGTGATTGCCAGTATGTTTCGAGCCAACACGACTGTTAAGGGTGACTCCGCTGTCTTGGGAAAGGAGTTCGATTCGTCGAATTCCTCGAAAGAGGTAAGAGTAAAGAACACCCACCTAACTTGCTTAGGTTCGATGTCGCTGGCAAAACCGCTATGGCGGGGGAATTTTTTGGCTATCCGTCCTCATTAGCCATTGGGCTGGGGATTTGAAATATTCCATCACAAAATGGAGGAAAACGGGCAAACGATTAGCGGGATCCTTTTTTGAGAGGGGTCCGTGGATAGGGATCTGGGGCTCGTGCCTTGGCATGGGTTGCTCAAGGTGGAAAAATTCTGGCTCAGCCAGAATTTTTATATAAGTGAAACCCCGCGATGATAGGAAGGTGCGATTTTTTTTAAAACGGCGTCGCTTGGCAGCGCCTGCCTGATCCGGTTTGCTACCGGTATTCTTGTCTGGGGTTCACTCCGCCATCATCCTTGGATGATGCCTTGAAGCTCCGCCTGCACGCGGGAGCGTAACTTTCGCCCATTCCCCTGGAAACGGCCTTGAGGTCGGCTTCCCCTTTTCGCGTATTCATCGTTTTTCGAAAAACGTGCAGCACTGCGCGCCTTGCAGGAGTTGTTGCCGCCATTCATCTCAATGACGGCAACGCACGTATACCTCCGGCCATTTACCAGCCACGGCAACTCGCCGCGCTGTGCCTTGGGCCGGGTTAATCATAATGCAAAATGATGGGGGTAACGCTATGGATGCGATGCTGATATACATACTGCTTGCCGTGGCCGCTCTGGTGCTCGGCGTATTCCTGGGCCTGGTTCTGGGCAAAAAGATGATTGAATCCCGCCAGGGCAACCTGGATCGGGAAGGTAAGAAGTTGATTGAGGACGCCCTGCGCGAGGCCGAGCGGATTAAGAAGGAAGCCTCGTTACAGAGCAAGGACCAGGCCCTGGAGGTAAGGCAGGAGGCGGAAAAGGAGGTGCGGGCTCGCAAGGCCGATCTCATTGAGGAGGAAAAACGCCTTTCCAGCAAACTTGACCAGATCGAGCGCAAGATTGACATCCTTGACAAGCGGGAGATGGAACTTCTCAACAAGGAGAAGGGCTTTGTCAAGAGCGAGCAGGAGTTGGCCGAACGCAAGAAAGAGATGGAGCGGATCATCGAGGATCAGCGCTTCAAGCTCGAACAGCTCTCCGGCATCTCACGCGACGAAGCCAAGAAGATGCTCATGGAGTCGATTGAGAGCGAGGCGCGCATGGAGGCGGCGAAAACCCTGATCCGCATCGAGAACGAGATGAAGATTCAGGCGGACCGCAAGGCCAAGAACATCCTCGCCCTGGCCATCTCGCGTTACGCCGGCGATTACGTGGCCGAGAAGACCGTCTCCGTGGTCCCCCTGCCGAACGAGGAGATGAAGGGCCGGATCATCGGCCGCGAGGGTCGCAACATCCGGGCCATCGAGGCGGCCACCGGCATTGACATCATCATTGACGACACCCCGGAGGCGGTGATACTCTCGGGCTTCAACCCGGTGCGTCGGGAGGTAGCCCGCCAGTCCCTGGAGCGGCTGATCGCCGACGGCCGCATCCATCCCGCCCGCATCGAAGAGATAGTGGACAAGGTCACCAAGGAACTCGAGGTTTCCATGCGCGAGGCCGGTGAGCAGGCCACCTTCGACGTCGGCGCCCACGGGGTTAACCTTGAATTGATCAAACTCCTGGGCCGGCTTAAATACCGCACCAGCTACGGCCAGAACGTGTTGCAGCATTCCCTGGAGGTGGCCTTCCTGGCCGGCACCATGGCCTCGGAACTCGGCCTCAATGTCAAGCAGGCCAAGCGCGCCGGCCTGTTGCACGATATCGGCAAGGCAGTGGACCACGAGGTGGAGGGGTCGCACGCCAGCATTGGCGCCGAACTGGCCAAGAAGTACGGCGAGTCACCGCGGATCATCAATGCCATCGCCGCTCACCACGAGGAAGTGGAACCAGGCGACATCATCGACATCCTGGTGCAGTCGGCCGACGCCCTCTCCGGCGCCCGGCCCGGCGCCCGCAAGGAGATGCTCGAGTCCTACGTAAAAAGGCTGGAGGATCTGGAACGGGTGGCCAACAACTTCGCCGGGGTGGAAAAGTCCTTTGCCATCCAGGCTGGCCGCGAGGTGCGCATCGTGGTCAACAGCACCGAGGTCAACGATGCCAAGGCCACCATGCTGAGCAAGGAGATCGCCAAGAAGATCGAGGAGGATCTGACCTACCCGGGCCAGATCCGTG
>DYDL01000154.1:1498-7483 GCA_020717925.1 Desulfocapsa sp. | reverse complement strand
AAGGCAACCAGCATATCCTGCAAGGCGCCTTGTGCGCCAAGGGCTCGGCCGGCCCGGCCCTGATGGCTGACAAGGAACGGCCCCAGCAACCCTTGATTAGACGGGGAGGCCGCGGAGCCGGCCGCTGGGAGCCGGTGAGCTGGGAGTTTGCCCTGGACTATGTCGCGGACAAGCTCAAAACCATCATCGAGCGCCATGGCCCGGAGGCGATCATGACCAGCTCCCGGGGCGGCCCCTTCCATGAGTTGGTCAAGGCTTTCACCCATGCCCTGGGTTCGCCCAACTACACCGATCACGACAGCGCCTGCGGCCGCAATGTCCATCACGCCAGCCTCTCGCTGTTCGGCGTCGGCCGCAAGGGCTTTATCTACGACATCAAAAACGCCAAACACCTGGTGCTCTTCGGCCGCAACATCCTCGCCTCCCTGCGGCCGGCCGAGGTCAACCAGGTCATGGACATGCTGGACAAGGGCGGCCGCCTGACTTATGTCGACGTGCGCCAGACGTTGACCGGGATCAAGGCCACCAACTTTTTCCAGGTGCGGCCCGGCACGGATTACGCCCTGGCCCTGGCCCTGATCCATGAGATCATCAAGGCCGAGGGCTATGACGCGGACTTTGTCGAGCGCTACACCACTGGTTTTGACGAGCTGGCCTACTTCGTGGAAAACTACTCCGCGGAGTGGGCGGCCAAGGAGTGCGGCATCAAGGACAAGGTCAAGGTCATCCACCAACTGGTGGAGCAACTTATTGCCGACCGGCCCAAGGTTATCTTCCATCCGGGCTGGATGCTCTCGCGTTACAGCGATTCATTCTACGCCAGCCGAGCCCTCAACTGCCTCAACGCCTTGATGGGCAATATCGAGATCCCGGGCGGCCTGGTCTTTGCCAAGGGGCCGGGCGACTGCGGCGGCAAGGGCCCGCGCAGCCTCACCGATCTCTCGCCCAAGCCATCCGCCAAACGGGGTGACGGCGTGGGCGATACCTACCAACAGTTCGAAAAGGGCACCGGACTCTTCCATCTCTTTTATAAAGCCATGGCCACGGGCAAGCCCTACCCGATCAAGGGGATCATCTGCGTGCGCCACGACCCCTTCTCCTGCTTCCCTGATCCGCAGGCCCAGAAGGAGGCGCTGGACAACTGCGACCTGATCGTCTCCATCGACACCCACTACAGCGAGTTCGGCTGGTATAGTGATGTCATCCTGCCCGAGACGACCTATCTGGAGCGTGACAGCATGATCGCCCTGCAAAAGGGGATGAAGCCCCGGCTGATCATGCGCAACCAGGCCATCGCGCCCCAGAACGACACCCTCGGCCTCTACGACATCATCAAGGGGCTGGCCACCAGGCTCGGCCTTGACCAGTATTTCCCGCACAATAACCTCAAGGAGCTCTGGGCCTGGCAATTGGAACCCACCGGATTTACGGTCGCCGATTTCTCGGCCAAGGGTTTTGTCGAGTACGCCGATAAACCGGTGTTGTACGACCGGGACAAACTTACGGGCAAGTTCAAGACCCCGTCGGGCAAGATCGAAATCGTCAGCCAGAAGCTGGCCGAATGGGGCTTCCCTTCATGGAAGCCCTACGTCAGCCCACCCAGGCCGCCCAAGGGTCAGTATCGCTTGGTGTTTGGCCGCTCACCGTTGCATGCCCACAGCCATACCATCAACAATCCCTTGCTCAACGAGATGATGCCGCAGAACACCCTGTGGATCAACACCCGCGAGGCCGGCAAGATGGGGGTTAGCGAAGGAGATTTTGTCGATGTTATCTGCGGCGATGTCACCAGCGTGGTCACCGCCAAAGTGACGGATTTCATCCATCCCGAGGCGGTCTACACCGTGCATGGCTTTGGCCGCCAGATCCCCCTCCAGACCAGGGCCTACCATGCCGGCATGAGCGATCAGAAATTGATGAAGGGCCAGTTGCAGAATATGGACCCGGTCGGCGGCGGCCTCAACCTCTGCGAAACCTTTGTCACGGTGCGGAAGAGCTCGAAAAACCATCAACGCAAGGTGGAGCTATGAACACCTACACCCTGTACCTCAACAGCAAACGCTGCATCGGCTGTCATGGCTGCGTGGTCCATTGCAAGGCCAACAAGGGATTGCCGGTGGGGCCGATCCTCTGCGAGATCAGCCACGAACCGCTTAAATCCGTGCGCGGGGTACCGAAGACCGAGTTCAAGTTTCGCTCCTGCTACCACTGCGAAGACCCCTTCTGCGTCACCATCTGCCCCACCGGGGCGATGCGGAAACGGCCAGACGGCATCGTCTTTGTCGAGGCGGGCAAATGCATCGGCTGCATGGCCTGCGCCGGGGCCTGCCCCTGGGGCATACCGCAACACAATCCGGAAACCAATAAGGCGGTGAAATGCGATTACTGCATGGATCGCCTGGATGCGGGCCTACAACCGGCCTGTGTGACCAAATGCACCACCCACGCCTTGAAACTGGTTGCCATGCAGGAAATCTGTTCCACCCCCAAGTGAGGCGGGTTGTTTGCTGGAGTAACCACATGGAACCGCGCCCATGGGGCAAAATGGGCACCCCCCATGGGCGCGGGCAACCCGCTGCTGCAAGCTCCGCCGCCCCCCCTCTTCAGTGGCCATCGGATGGCTCCTCAGTACTTTGCATATCAGATCTCCATACAACCAATCCCTGCTAACATGCCGTAATAAAAGCATAATAGTGAAGTGTTCCACGTGAAACATGGGTGGATAGCGTTCGTCTGGCCCGGCAAGGGGGAAAATCAGGGGTTGGTCTCGGATTTTTTCTTGCCCCTGGGGCGGCAAACGTGGTTTAAAGGATAAAGGCGCAGCCCCTGGGGGTGGCGTTCCGTGGCAACAGACGAAAGGGCTAGTGTTTTCAGGGGGGCAAGAGCGAGATATGTCCAGGGCAAAAGTGGTTTCATTGGCCAATCAGAAGGGCGGGGTCGGCAAGACCACCACGACCATCAATCTGGGGGCGGCGCTTGCCCTCCTCGGTCGCAAGGTGCTGGTGGTCGACTCCGACCCGCAGGGCAACACCTCCAGCGGTCTGGGGGTAGATGCTGCCAACCTTGAGCACCATCTCTACCACTGCTATGTGCAGCAGGTCGCGGCCGACCGGGTGGTGCGGCCGGTGACCGACTTGCCAAACCTGGCCCTGTTGCCCACCCAGATGGACCTGGTTGGCGTCGAGGTCGAGTTGATGGACGCCAAGAAGCGGGAACGCTATCTGGCCAACCTCTTGGAGCCGGTGCTGGGTGACTACGACTACGTTCTCATCGACTGCCCTCCCTCCCTGGGACTGTTGACCCTCAACGCCCTGGCTGCCTCTGATTCCGTGCTTATCCCCATGCAGTGTGAGTACTTCGCCCTGGAGGGGCTATCGCACCTGGTCCGCACGGTGCGCCTGGTAAAAAACGCATACAACCAGAAGCTTTTTGTCGAGGGGTTGGTGCTCACCATGTTTGATCGTCGCAACCGGCTGACCTATCAGGTTCAGAAGGAGGTGTTCAACCACTTCCAGGATCGTCTGTTCGACACGGTGATTCCGCGCAACGTGCGGCTTAGCGAGGCGCCGAGCCATGGGCAATCGGTGTTGCTCTACGACAAAACCGCGGCCGGCGCCACCAGCTATATGGCCCTGGGCAAAGAGTTCTTAAAGCGACAAGAGAAAAAGGGGGCAAAAAGATGAAGCGACGCAGTGTGCTCGGCAAGGGGCTCAACTCCCTGCTGCCAGATGGCGACGATCCCGAGGGCGGACGCGACAGCCGGCCTTACTTCCTCACCGCCCTGGACTCCATCCAGCCCAACGAGTTTCAGCCCCGTCAGATCATGGCCGATGGCCCCCTGCAACAACTTGCCGATTCCATCAAGGCAAACGGGGTGTTGCAGCCGCTGGTGGTGCGACGACGGGACGACGGCCCTGGCTATGAACTTATCGCCGGCGAACGCCGCTGGCGGGCCGCGCGGATGGCCGGACTGACCGACGTGCCGGTTCTGGTCCGCGAGGTGGCGGACAATGATCGCTTGGAGTTGGCCCTGATTGAGAACATCCAGCGGCAGGATCTCAACCCCTTGGAGGAGGGCGAAGCTTACCACCGGCTGGTGCAGGAGTTCGGCCTCTCCCAGGAGGAGGTCGCCGGCCGGGTGGGCAAGGACCGTTCCACGGTAGCCAATACCATCCGGCTGCTGCAACTGCCGCGCTTTGCCAAGCAGGATGTGCTTGACGGTCTTTTGAGCATGGGACATGCCCGGGTTCTTCTTAGCCTGGCTGACGAGGGCGTGATGAAGGCTGTTCGCGACGAAATCGTCAACAAGGGGCTGTCGGTGCGGCAGGCCGAGGCCCTGGTCAAGGCCAGAAAGACAGTTAAGCTGCCGATATTAAAGAAGAAGTCTGCGGCACTGCCCGATTCCTACTGCCGGGCTTTGACCTCGGACCTGGTGCGCTACCTGGGAGCCAAGACCCGTCTCGTCCAGAACGGCAGTCGCGGCAAACTGGAGATTGAATACTACTCCGCCGACGACCTTGAGCGTTTGCTCGGGCTGATCAAAGGTCAGGCCCGGTAGTCATTATGGCGCGCTATCAACTGACCGCCACCTTGGCTGGCAGTACCTGGGTCACCGCCGACATCGTTCGTCTGACCCTGGTTGCCCCGGCCGTGAGCCAAGCCGCCGCGCCTGGCCAGTTTGTCATGGTGCGCAGCGTTGCTGCCCTTGATCCCCTGCTGCGTCGGCCCTTTTCCGTCAGCCGGGTAAACCACGACCACACCCTGGAGCTCCTGGTCAAGGTCATCGGCAAGGGCACTCGTTGTCTGGCGGCCCTAAACGAAGGTGACCAGCTTGATCTGCTCGGGCCTTTAGGGCACGGTTTTACCCTGCCGGATCAGGGCATTGTCTGTCTGGTCGGAGGGGGCATCGGCGCCGCGCCCCTGCTCTTTCTTGCCCAGCGGTTGAGCGAAAGGTTGCCTGCCGCTGCTATTCAGGTGCTGCTGGGGGCGCGGAACGCGGTCGAGGCCACGGCCATGGCGGCGCCTTTTATAGCTCTGAACCTGCCGGTAAAGCTGGCTACAGATGACGGCACGGTCGGCCATCACGGCCTGGTCGGCGACCTGTTAACCGCGCTGCCTGGCGGTGGCGCGCCCACCCAGGTGTTTGCCTGCGGCCCGCATCCCATGCTGGCGGCCGTGGCGAGGATCAGCAAGGAGAAGGGGTGGCCCTGCCAGGTGTCCACCGAGGCCATTATGGCCTGCGGCCTGGGGGCCTGTCTCGGCTGCGCCGTGCCGAAGGCCGATGGGAAAGGCTTTCTGCATGTCTGCAAACAGGGGCCGGTGTTTGCGGCCGGAGATCTGCAATGGTAAGCAATGAGCCGGATCTGCGCGTCAGCTTGGCGGGCCTTTTCCTTAAGAATCCGGTGCTCTGCGCCTCGGGCACCTTTGGCTATGGTGGCGAGTTTGCCGACTTTGTGCCGCCCGAGGCCCTGGGCGCGGTGGTGGTCAAGGGCATCTCCCTGCTGCCGCGCCCTGGCAACCCGCCGCCCCGCATCGTGGAAACCCCGTGCGGCATGCTTAACGCCATTGGCCTGGAGAACGAGGGCGTCGAGGGCTTTCTGAGCCGCAAACTGCCCTATCTGCGGGAGCGGGGCGCCACGGTGGTGGTCAACATCCTGGGCGACTGCGTCGAGGACTACGGCAAGCTGGCGGCCAGGCTTTCCGAGGGTGCCGGCGTCGCCGCCCTGGAGGTCAACATCTCCTGCCCCAACGTCCGTCACGGCGGGGTCGCCTTTGGCACGGATCCGGCCATGGCCGCCGAGGTAACCCGGGCGGTGAAGCAGGCCACCGCGTTGCCGGTGATCGTCAAACTGTCACCCAATGTCACCGATATCGCGACCATGGCCCGGGCGGTGGAGGAGGCCGGGGCGGACGCCATCTCGCTCATCAACACCTTGCTCGGTATGGCCATTGACCCGGCCACCCGCCGGCCAAGGCTGGCGAACG
>DYDL01000154.1:0-1260 GCA_020717925.1 Desulfocapsa sp. | reverse complement strand
AATCGCCACGGTACAAGAGCTGGTCGGGGCGCTGAAGCTATGACCGCGTCCACCCAGTCCACGCCGTCCACCAAGCCCCTGGTCGATTGGCCCGCCATCGACACCGTGCTCCTCGACATGGACGGTACCCTGCTGGACAAGCACTTTGACGACTACTTCTGGGAACAATTCGTGCCGGAGAACTTTGCCCTGCAAAACAACACCAGCATCGAAGAGGCCAGGGAAATCCTCATGGCCAAGTATCAGGGCTGCGAGGGCACCCTGGCCTGGACCGATCTGGACTTCTGGTCAAGCGAGCTGGGCCTCGACATCCCGGCCCTGAAGGTTCAGGTGAACCACCTTATCCAGGTACACCCGTATGTAATTGATTTTCTTGATTTTTGTCGAGAGATGGGGAAGCAGGTCATCCTGGTCACCAACGCCCACGGCAAGACCCTGGAGATCAAGATGCGCAAGACCGCACTGGGCGGCCATTTTGACCGCATCGTCTGTTCGCAGGAGGTGGGGCTGGCCAAGGAGGAGCTCGCCTTCTGGGGGAGGCTGCGGACCATGCTGCGCTTTGACCCGGCCCGCACCCTGCTCTGCGACGATACCGAGGCGGTGCTGTGCTCGGCTGCCGCTTATGGCCTGGGGGCGCTGATCTACGTGGCCCGGCCCAGCAGCAGAACCCCACCCCGCGTTTCGCCGCGCTTCCCTTCCATCGTCTACTTCAAGGAACTCATGCCAGCGTTTGCCAACCTTTAATCTCGTGTCCTGCTGTTTTTCTTGCCCGCCCACGCGTACTACCTTTTGACAGAGCCAAAGGGGTGATGCTATACTCCATCCCTTTCCCCCCCCAAGCAAGCAGCCAGCCGTTGCCGGCAATGGCTAAGGAGAGCACCGCCATGGGCACCGAGACCTCCAAGACCTTGTTTACTAAAGCGCAAACCGTGATCCCCGGCGGGGTCAACAGCCCGGTGCGGGCCTGCAAGTCCGTAGGCACCACGCCGCTGTTCGTGGAACGGGCCGAGGGCGCGAAAATTTATGATGTGGACGGCAACGTCTACATCGACTTTGTCTGCTCCTGGGGGCCGATGATTTTGGGCCACGGCCATCCGGCCGTTACCGCGGCCATCCGTGCCGCCCTCGACAAGGGCACCAGCTACGGCGCGCCCTGCCCGTCGGAGATCGAGCTGGCCGAACTGGTGGTCGCGGCTTTGCCCTCGGTGGAAAAGGTGCGTTTCGTCAGCTCCGGTACCGAGGCGACCATGAGCGCCATCC
>DYDL01000442.1 GCA_020717925.1 Desulfocapsa sp. | reverse complement strand
CAGGGCGACAAACTAATCTACCCAACTTCCCTTGTCAACGAGAATTGTGCTGGCTCTAGTAAAAACTATCACCTACCACAGCCCTTCCCGCAACAAGACCATTGACCTTCCTTAATACGATGTACGATAATGTCGTCGGGGTACAAGCTTGATATTGTCTCTGGAGGATTGCGCAAGCGTGTTTCGCCGACCTTTCTCCGCCATTGCCAACCGGGAAAAATCATGCGGGAAGCAGACTACTACACGGGGCTGGACAACAAACAGGTGCAATGCTTTCTTTGCAGTCACCGCTGCAAGATCAAGGAGAGCAAACGCGGCATTTGCCAGGTCAGGGAAAACCGGGACGGCAAGCTCTACAGCCTGGTTTACGGACGCCTGGTGAGTGAGAACGTCGACCCCATTGAGAAGAAGCCGCTCTTTCACCTGTTGCCAGGCTCGCTCTCCTACTCCATTGCCACGGTTGGCTGCAATTTCCGCTGCCAGCACTGCCAGAATTTCGAGATCTCCCAATACCCCCTCTTCTCCCCGGGGGCACCAATCCCCGGGGCGCAAAGAACCCCGACGGAGGTAGTGGCGGCGGCCCTGGCCTCTGGCTGCAAATCGATCGCCTACACCTATATCGAGCCCACTATTTTTATGGAGTTTGCATACGAAACCGCGGTGCTGGCCCGTGAGGCCGGTCTGAAAAACGTCTTCGTCAGCAACGGCTACACCACAGCCGAGGCGACTCGCCATCTCGCGCCCTATCTTGACGGCAACAACATCGACCTCAAGGCCTTTACGGAAAAATTCTACCACGAGGTCTGCGGCGCCAAACTGGCGCCAGTGCTCGACACCATCCGCCTCATGAAGGAACTGGGGGTATGGGTGGAGGTCACCACCCTGGTGATCCCGGGCTGGAACGACTCGGACCAGGAGCTGCGCGACATCGCCCTGTTCCTCAAAAACGTTGACCCGGACATCCCCTGGCACGTCACCCGTTTCCATCCCACTTTCAAAATGACGGACCGGCCGGCCACCCCGATCGCCACCCTGCGCCGCGCCCGGGACATCGGCCGACAGGCTGGCCTGACCTACGTCTACGAAGGCAATGTAACAGGCGAAGGCGGCGAGAACACCTTTTGCCCGGCCTGCGGCCAGGTGGTCATTGAACGGCTCGGCTTCAGCATCCGCGCTACCGCCCTGCGGGACGATAGTTGCCAGCACTGCGGCCATCGCCTGGCCGGGATCTTTTAGCCGGCCAGCGGGACGGCAAGCAGACAGGTCAGACCTGTCCGACATGTCTGACCCGTCCGATCATCTTTAAGCCGCTGAACTATGAAGCGTCCA
>DYDL01000441.1 GCA_020717925.1 Desulfocapsa sp. | reverse complement strand
GCGAGTCGGCCTCGCCGCGCGGCCGCGTTCACCTGCTGGATAAGCTGGCCGCGGCCCAAGCCTCGACACCCCTGGCCGACATCCTTAGCCAATGCCTGCTCTGCGGCGCCTGCAAGGATGCCTGTCCAAGAGGGATTGACGTTCCCGCCCTGATCCTTACGGCCCGTGAGCAATTGCCCTTCCTGGCCGGCGGTCACCCCTGGTTGAAACTTCTCACCCGCAAGGTGCTGGCCAACCCTGCCCTGCTGGGGGCCGCGGCCCTGATCGACCGGAAGGTGTTGCAAAGATTGCCGCCTACAAGCGGGATGCGCCTGCGTTGCGGGCTTTTCGGCCAGACGAAAACAGCCGCCCTGCCCGCTCCCAAGCCGCAACCAGTGGCACAAGCCAAGGGTGGTGCGCCAGCGACCATGGCCTATTTCGCCGGCTGCCAGGCCACCTTTCTTGAACCCGACATCGGCCGGGCGGTGGACCGACTGGCGGCCAGAGTGCTGGGCAGCGCTACTTACCAACCCCAGGGTCAGACCTGCTGCGGCCTGGCCTCGCGGACGGCCGGCGCCCTCCCCGAGGCCAGACGGCTGGCCCAAAGCAACATCGCTGCCTTTGCCGACAACGACCTGCCCATCCTCACCTCGTGCGCCTCCTGTTTCAGCCACCTGGCCCGCTATCCCGAACTCTTCCCAACTGACGACCCATGGCGCGCCAAGGCCGAGGCCTTCAGTGAACGGGTGCGGGAGTTCTCGTGCTTCATGAACAATGCCCTGCCCTTGGCCACCAAAAGCCCGATCAAGCCGCCAGGCCAGGCCAAGAAGGTATTTTACCACGACCCCTGCCACCTCCGCTTCGGTCCAGGGATCACGGCCGAGCCCCGGCAACTGCTGGCCCGACTGCCCGGGATCACGCTGACTGAATTGCCTGACACCCCTCGATGTTGCGGCCAGGGCGGGCTCTTCCACCTGTCCTACCCAAATTTGGCCGACCAGATCGGCCAACGGTTGCGCAACTCCTTTGCCGCCCTAAATGCCGATCTGGTGACCACCACCTGCTCGGGCTGCCTCCTGCAGTGGCAGCGACTTAGCAAGGCTACGGCACAGCCGACCGAGGTGCTGCACCTCGCCGTTTTACTGGAGCGCTACCTGCCCTGACCACCTTGCCCTGGATGACCAATACAGGTGCAAAAAATATCTGCCGGTTCTCCGCAGACTAAATGTCTATTTTGTTGTAAGATGGATAAAATCTTGCCAGCATCTCAACCTTTACTCGGACAACTAACCCATGACCACCTTCACCGCCCTGAACATCCGC
>DYDL01000440.1 GCA_020717925.1 Desulfocapsa sp. | reverse complement strand
AATGATATTAGTTGACTATTTGCTCTTTCGTGCATGTGGATGAAAGGTGTAGTTCCAGTCGCCATGGAAGTCGGCGCGGGTTATTTGAAGTTGCGCCATCTGTTTGTCTGTCACAACGCTCTTGGCAGGATACGTGTTGGTGTCGAGTACACAGCGGACTTTCAGTCCTGTGGCGGTCCGGGTGTTGGAGATCAGACTGACGATGGCTGCATGGGTCAACAAGGGCTGCCCACGCCAGTTCTGCGAGAGGAAGGAGAACAGACGGTGCTCGATCTTGTTCCATTTGCTGGTGCCCGGAGGCAGATGAGATACGGAAATGGTCAGACCGCTGGCGTTGGCGAAACGTTGCAGTTCCCATTTCCACAAGCGCAGTCGCGATCCGTTGCTTCCGCCGCTGTCCGCGGTGATCAAGAGCGTATTGGCGTTCGGGTATGCCTTGCGTCCGAGTTCTCGCCACCAGCGACGGATCGTTGCCACAGCGAATCGCCCTGTGTCGTGATCGATGCCCACACTCACCCAACCGACGTTGCGGCCCACGTCGTATACTCCATAGGGGATGGCCTTGCCCTCCTTGGGGTCCAGAAAATCGTGAACGTTCACACGTTCCGGTCGCCCCTTCGGACGCCACTGTTGACCGCCGTTCTTGAAGTTGCCGACCAATTCCTTCTTCTTCGTGTCGACCGAGATCACCGGACTGCCGGCGGCCATCCGGCGTCGCACTTCTGCGTTGATGTATTCGAATTGTGCATCCCGATCCGGATGACTCGTCCCCTCCATCGTCTTGCGATTGGCCTGAAGGCTGTATTCCATCTCGTGCAGCAAGTCGGCCACCAACACATGGCTGACCGAGTAGCCCTTGACTGTCAGTTCCCGCGCCAACACTCGCGTACTCTTGCTGGTCCAGCGCAACGGCGACTCCGGATCTCCGCGCGTTACCGGCTCCACCAGCCCTTCCAGCGCGTCTTTCAGCGAGGGGTTCAACACGGCCTTGCGTTTGCGTCCGGCTCCCGCACGCCGCACGTACGCCGGATCCAACGGCGAATCCTCGTCCAGTTCCTTCAGCCCTCGGACCACCGTGTTGCGCGCCAATCCCGTTGCACGTGCCACAACCGCAATCCCGCCACGCCCCAGCGCACGAGCCTCTGTCCCGGCCCACAGCCGGCGCATTCGTTCGTTGAACGTCGGCAGCAAAGCGCGGAACTTCTCTCCAATCGACTCGATGTTGCTCATGCATCACAGTATCAATCCTATTGTCATAATAGGCAAGTAATATCTTTACA
>DYDL01000014.1 GCA_020717925.1 Desulfocapsa sp. | reverse complement strand
TCGTCGGTTTTCGGGAAGACGAGATCAAGAGGGCGCTGGAGTTGCCATGAAAGACATTGAACTGCTCTACAATTCCCTGCGTAAGATTCAGGAGCCCAAGGGGTATTTTTTTAACCGCGACCAACAATTAACCATGGATCTTATGAAGGAACTCTACGCCAACCGGCACCGTTACGGTTACATGTCCTGCCCCTGCCGGCTTGCCGCCGGCGACCGGGAGGCGGACCGTGATATCGTCTGTCCCTGCGCCTATCGGGAGGCCGACGTGGTTGAGTACGGTTCCTGTTACTGCGGCCTCTATGTCTCCCGGGCCTGGAACGATGGCGCCATTGCCCACGCGTATGTACCTGAACGGCGGCCCGTGGAGAAGATGGGGCTTTGACGTAACTGTTCTGGCATGGTAGGCAGGTCGGAGCTTAACGAGGGGCGGTACGCCCGTCTGCCCTATCACGTATTCCTTGCTAAAAACAGGCTATTTTCTTATGATGAGAAGAGTGCGGCGCCCTGTCCGCGCTTTAGTCCCAGACCTAGTGTTCTACTGATGTTTGCCAATGCGGGGGATCGAATGACCAGTTATGCCGAGAACAGGCGCTACGCGCGGATATTTTTTACCAGGGAACAGCGGATCGAAGGGTATTTTTCCATGCCCGCCGAGGAAGGCGGCCTGAAGGTGCAGGTGTTGAATTTGAGCGAGGGCGGGCTGCATTTCACCCAGAAAAGGGAGTACAAGACCGACATCGAGATGGGCCAGCGCCTTACCCTCACCGGTTTGCAAGGTCCAGACCCCTTGAAATTTTTCCAGAACGTTGTGGTCGAGATCAAGTGGATCCTGGATCATGAGTACCTGGAGCATATCAGCTATGGTTGTCAGTTTCTTGATCTGCCCGATGAAATGCGGGAGGTCATTCGCGATGTGGTGGACCGTGGAATTCTGGGCAGCAAGGATCAGTGAAACATCTGATGGTAAGTGTTGATAGATACCAAAAGTAACAGGTCGGGAGGTAGGGCAAGGTGACGATAGTGCGATACTGGTTAATCAGTCTAATGCTTATGATGTTTTGCCTGGTTGGTCAGGCGTACGGCGAGCAGCAGGCTTCCAAGGTCATATTGGAGACCAGCCTGGGGGCCATTACCGTGGAATTGAATCCGCAGGCCGCCCCGCGGACGGTGGCAAATTTTCTTAACTATGTGGACACCGGCTTTTTCGACAACACTATTTTTCACCGGGTGATCAAGGGTTTCATGATTCAGGGCGGCGGCTTCACGTCGGATATGGCCCAGAAGAAGAGCGGCCCCGCCATTGTCAACGAGGCTGACAACGGCCTCGGTAACAAGCGCGGCACCATCGCCATGGCCCGTACCGGAGATCCACATTCCGCCACCAGTCAATTTTTTATCAACACGGTTGATAATGCCATGCTGAACCACTCCGGCAAAACCCCGCAGGGTTGGGGGTACTGCGTGTTCGGCAAGGTTACAGCCGGCATGGAGGTGGTGGACGCCATCGAAGTCCAGCCAACCACGACGCGCAATCCGCATAGCGATGTACCGGTCAAGACGTTGCTGATCAAGCGTGTTGTTCGGGTGGACGGCAAGCCAGCCGAGGCAAGCAAGCCAAAGCCTTGAACCAAACGGCGCGCTGTTCTGGCGCCCGTCCAAGAGGGTTGCATCCTAGGGGAGTCACATGCCCTTTGCGCATCAGTCTTTTGCCCGAGATGTCAGTTTTCTGAAGGCCAAGGCCACCAGGCAGTCGGTGGTCGGCGTGGTCATCGCCCTGTTCGCGCTTGTGGTGGCGACCACGCTGGCCGCTTATGTGCAGGATGGCCGCCTGACGTGGGGGGGGATCGTCAGGGCGCAGCAGACGAATTTTGTACTCTGGTTTCTGGATCTGTTGCCCATGTTTTTCGCCGTCTGGGGGCAGTACGTGGGGTCGGTTATGGCCCACGAGGCCGGGGCCATGGTCATCGATCAGACCCAGGAGTTGCGTACCCAGACCGTGGCCCTGGAGTGCAAGGCCCATCACGAAACGACCCACGACGCGCTTACCGATCTGCCAAACCGAAGCCTGCTGCATGACCGGGTCGTACAGGCCATCCATCGGGCCAAGCGGGACGGAGGCAGACTGGCACTGCTGGTGCTGGACCTGGATCGTTTCAAGGAGATCAACGAGTCCCTTGGTCACTTTAATGGCGACCGTCTGCTCAAGCAACTGGCGGTGCGCCTGCAAGGGGTTGTCCGGGCCTCTGACACCCTGGCCCGGCTGGGTGGCGATGAGTTTGCCTTTGTGATTCCGAACGTGGCTTCGGACGCGGACCTGCACAAGGTGGCCAAGACCATCCAGAAGGCCATGGATGCGCCTTTTTCCCTGGAGAAGTTGACCCTGGACGTACGTGCCAGCATCGGTGCCGCAATTTTTCCGGAACACGGGCAGGATGTGGACACCCTGATGCAACTGGCCGACGTGGCCATGTATGCCGCCAAGCAGGATAACCAGGGGTTCGTGATTTACAGTTCAAAACTCAACATGGCCAGTCCGCAACGCCTGACCCTGATGGGCGAACTGCGTCAGGCCCTGGAACGCGATGAACTGCTGATGTATTACCAGCCCAAGTTCGACAATCACTGTAACCGGGTGACCGAGGTAGAGGCCTTGGTGCGGTGGCAACATCCCCGGCATGGTCTCATGCAGCCAGCCGAGTTCATTCCACTGGCCGAGCGTACCGGGCTTATCAAGCAACTTTCCCTCTGGGTACTCAAAACCGTGCTGCATCAATCCAGTCGGTGGCGCGAGGATGGCCTGGAAATTGCCGTCTCGGTTAACCTCTCGGCCCATGATCTGCTCGACCCGGAGTTGCCGGACATCATTGCCGGCCTGCTGGCCCAGCACAGTGTGCCCGCCAAGCAACTGGTGCTGGAGATTACTGAAACCGCCATCATGGCGGATCCGGATTGCTCACTGGAGATTCTGAACCGGATCGCCAAGCTGGGGGTGCGGATCTCCATCGATGATTTTGGCACCGGCTATTCTTCCCTGGCCTATCTTCGCAAGCTGCCGGTGACCGAGATCAAGATCGACCGTTCCTTTGTCATGGAAATGCTCGACAACCCGGGCGACGAGGCCATTGTCCAGGCCACTATCGGTCTGGCCAAGAGCCTGGGGCTCGATGTGGTGGCCGAAGGCGTGGAGAACGACGCCACCATGGTCAAACTCAAATCCCTGGGCTGCAACCTTCTGCAAGGGTATCATATATCAAAACCAATGGCGGCCAAGGATTTTCCCGGGTGGCAAAGTGATCGAGAGAGCAAGTGAGCGCCCCGATCTTAGTGCCGTGTCAACGATACTCTGTCATTTCGAGTGAAACGAGAAATCTTTTCTTGTCAATGAGCTAGAAAGATTTCTCCCTGCCGGTCGAAATGACATTTAAGGTTGACACGACCCTAGCCGTGTCTGAGCTTCAGGGTAAGGACCACCAAGGCCAGGCTCAGACTTACTGAATTGGTCAGTATAAGCGGCATATCCCCCAGCAGCAATCCATACACCAGCCACAGGAAAAGCCCCAGGGAGAGGGTGGCGTACATGCCTGTCGAGATATCGCGGGTCCGCTTACTGCGGATGGTCTTGATGACCTGAGGCAGGAAGGAGCAGGTGGTGCAGACGCCGGCCAGGAGGCCCAGGCCGGTGAGCAGGTGTGCGTCCATCTAGGGCTTGTCCTGGCAAGGGTTGGTTGCGGACAAGTTTGTCCTGATCGGCCTGAGCGGCAGGTGTACCGTGAAGGTGGTGCCTTTTCCCAATTCGCTGGTCACCGTTATCTCACCTTGGTGGGCCTTGGTGATAATGTCGTGGGTGATGCTGAGTCCAAGCCCGGTGCCCTGACCGACCTCCTTGGTGGTGAAGAACGGATCGAAGATTTTGCCGAGGTTTTCCTGGGCAATGCCGCTGCCCGTATCCGCTATGCTCACCAGGATTTCATCGTTTTCCCGCCAGGTGCGGACGATGATTTCGCCATGGCTGTCAATGGCCTGGGCCGCGTTGACCAGCAGATTGGCGAAGGCCTGCCCCAGCTTCTGCGGGAAACAGATGATGTCGGGCAGTTCACTGAATTCCCTTTGGACAGTGGCCTTGTATTTCAACTCGTTACGCACCAAAGTCAGGGTATGCTCCAGGCAGGTGTTGACATCGGCTGGCACGGGCTCCTTTTCGTCCACCCGGGAGAAATTCTTCAGATCAAGGACAATCTCCTTGACCTTGTTGGCGCCATCCAATGATTCCAGAATCAGTTCAGCGATGTCGTTGGAAATGTAGTCGATTTTGCCGTTGTTGCGGGCCTCTTCCAGTTGCGCGGTGATTTTTGCGTCGTGCGGATGGGTAAGGGCGGATGCCTGGGCCTGCACGAACTCAACCAAGCGGCTGGCGTATTTTTGCAGAGTGACGAGGTTGCTGGAAATAAAGCCGATAGGCGTATTGATCTCATGGGCAACGCCCGCGGCCAACTGGCCAATGGCGGCAAGCTTTTCCGAGTGGAGGAGCTTGGCGTGCATGGCAACCCTTTCCCTTTCCAGCCGCTGCCGTTCCAGGGAGTTGACAAAGATGTTGCCCACCAGTTGCAGCAAGGTGATAATTTCCTCCGGCCAGGCGGCTTCCCGCTGAATTGCGTCGAAACCGACCACTCCTGCCAGGTGACCTTGCATGAGCATGGGTACCACCACCAGCGACCGGGGCGTTGGCTTGGCAAAACAATTCATCTCCCGCTGGATATCCGGCGGCATCCGAGTGATACTGGGTAGATGAACCACCTGGCCACTCTTGAGCTGCCTGGCTAGCCAGGGGAGATTCTCGTCCAGTGTGGACTCTTGCGGAATGGCGGGGCAAGGGGGTAGCCCTGATCCGCGCCATTCATGGGTAATGGCAACGCCCCGGTCGTCCGGGCTGAATTCGATCAGATAGCCGCGATCCGCGCCCAGGAAAACGCCGAGATCCTTTAGAGACTGAACCACGCCCCCAGCCCACTCATGGGGTTGAAGGGTGATGAAACGGATGGAGATGTCAATGGCCAGCCGCTGCAATGCGGCCAGGCGGGAGAGTTCGGCGGTGCGTTTACGCACCTTGTTTTCCAGCAGGTTCTCGTTGTCACGGCTGGCCTGTTTCAGACGGCGGCGGTCCAGGGCCGCCATGACGTTGATAAGAATTTCGTTACGGTGGAACGGTTTGATCACATAGCCGTATGCCCCGTCCTGCAAGGCCTGCTCCGCGACCTTGCGGTCGTCCTCCACCGTAGCCATGATCACTGCCAGGTCTTGGAAGCGTTCGGACAGAAGCGGCAGCAGTTGCAGGCCGGACAAGCCCGGCATCTGAATGTCGAGCAGCAGGAGTGAGAATTCCTCGGCCTCCAAGAGTTCCAAGGCGCGGACAGCACTATCGGCCTCTCGACAGACGAAGTCCTCGTTTTCCAGGATACGTATAAGGATTTCACGCACCGGAGCTTCGTCGTCAACGACGAGGATTTTGTGGCGATTGGCCGGGTTTGTCGGGAGTGGTTTGATCATGATTGGTAATGTTTTTCCATGTTAAAGCTGAGTTGAGCAGCTTGCCTGCTCAAACGAAACTTATTCCCTTTTGGTATAGGCGGTGGATGGGCGGTCGCCAAGATAAACAATGCCAGGGAGCAGGGCAAGCACTCAGGCCTCCGTCGGCGGGCTGAGCAGAATGCGGCAATCGGCCACCGAACAGCCGGAGCCATCTTCATGCACCAGCAGGGGGTTGATATCCAGTTCGGCAATCTCGGGGTGATCGGTGGCCAGCATGGAGAGTCGCATCAGGCAGCGTTCAATCTCCGTAATATCGGCCAGGGCCGCGCCGCGGGCGCCGTTCAGCATGGGGAAGGCCCGGATGGAGCGCACCATGTGATGGGCGCCGTTGCGGCGAATGGGCGCCAGGCGGAAACTGACGTCCTTGAAAATCTCCACAAAGATGCCGCCCAGGCCGAACATGATCAGCGGCCCGAAGGTGGCATAGCGCTTGATGCCCAGGATGACCTCCACGCCGCTGGCCGCCATTTTCTGCATCAACACCCCGCGGATGACAGCGCCTTCGACTTTATGGCCCGCCGCCATGATCTCGCGGAAGGCGATTCGGGCCGCCTCTTCGGTGGCAATGCCGATCCGCACGCCGCCCACGTCGGACTTATGAACGATCTGCGGCGAAACGATCTTCATGGCGCAACGGCCTAGCCTGGTAACCGCCGTCGCCGCCTCGTCCTCGCTGGTGGCAAGGGCTCCTGGCATCACCGGGAAGCCATAGGCGGCTAAAATCTCGTTGCCCTCAATTTCGCCCAGGTAGTGGCTGCCAGCAGCCATGGCCTGGCCAATGAGCTGGGTGACACGCTGGCGGTCCACGGTCAGGTCATACTCTTTCAAATGTTGGCGGTGCAGCCAGCATGAATACTGGTAGAGGGCGCTCATGGTCCGGGCCGCGGCCTCGGGGAACTGGTAATGGGGGATGCCGTTCTGCTCCAGGATTTCCACCCCGGTGGAGACATCGAGCAACCCCATGAAGGAGGCGACCACTGGTTTGCCGGAGCGGCGCGCCAGGGCCGGGATCACGTTGGCGGTCTCCTCGATCTCGGTCATGGACTGGGGGGTGAGGATGAAGATGACGCCGTCCACTCCCTCATCGTTCAGCACTGCGTCCAAGGCGGCCTGATAGCGATCGGAACGGGCGTCGCCGATGACGTCGATGGGGTTCTTGATGCTGGCGGTGGCAGGCAGATGGCTCCTCAGCACCTCGTTGGTGTCTTCGGTCAGCTTGGCCAGGCGCAGGCCGGAATTGATGGTCACGTCGGTAGCTATGATGCCGGGACCGCCGGCGTTGGTGATGATGGCCATGCGGTTGGAGCGGGGCAGGGGCTGGGAGGCAAAGGCCATGGCGGTGTCGAACAGATCTTCGATGGTCTGGGCCCGGAAGACGCCGGACTGTTCGAACAGCGCGTTATAGACCGCCTCTGAACCGGCCAGGGAACCGGTATGGGAACTTACCGCCGCCGCCCCTTCGGAGGTGCGGCCGGACTTGATGGCAAGGATTGGGGTAGGGTTGTCGCCGCCGGTGATTTCGCGCACCGTTTCAATGAATTCGCGGCCATAGCGCAGATCCTCGACATAAAGCATGATGACCTTGGTCTGGGGGTCGGCGTGCAGGTATCGGATCAGGTCGAGTTCGCCGATATCGGCCTTGTTGCCCACGGAAATGAATTTGGAAAAGCCGATGTTTTTTTTGGCGGCAAAATCGAGCACCGCCGTGCACAGGGCGCCGGACTGGCTGATGAAGGCGATATGGCCGGTCAGGGGTGATCGCCTGGCAAAGCTGGCGTTCAGTCTGACTGCCGGGTCGGTGTTTATGAGGCCCAGGCAGTTGGGACCAACAAGGCGGATACCATGCTGGCGGCAGGCGGCGAGCAGATCTTGCTCCAGGAGGGCGCCGGCCGGGCCAGATTCCCGGAAGCCGGCGGAAATGACGATCGCCCCCTTGGCCCCCTTGGCGGCGGCTTGCGGAATCACCGCCAGCACCTGGCTGGCCGGCACAATGATCACAACCAGATCAATCTGCTCCGGGATGTCGGCGAGCGCTGCATAGGCCCGCACGCTGCCTACTGATTTGGCCTTGATGTTGACGGGATACAGGGTGCCGCGAAAACCGTATTGCAGCAGATTTTTGAACACCGCCTGGCCAACGCTGTCCGGTCGGTCGGAGGCGCCTACCACCGCCACTGTGGCTGGTGCGAAGATCGGCGCCAGGTCGGTTGGGTCGAGTTGATTGTACGGACCTGTTACGCATTGCATGCTGGCATCCTCCCGCGGCGGCCGAAAAAGGAAAAGTCAAAAACGTGCCGTTCGATTTACTATCATAACTGTTTATCATAAAGATGCCCATGAGCTAAGAAAAAAATGGAGATTTACCGTAACAATCGGCAGCCTTTCCCTGTCAAAAAGTCCTTGCCCGCGGAAATATGGATGTGTTAGGAGTTGTTCCTGACCATGGCCGCCCCTTGCCTCGCGCCTCCGGGTGGCCTTGATGTTGCTTGAGCAGATGATGTTGCGCGTTCAATTCAAATGAAGGAGAGGTGCAATGTATAACACGTACAAAGCAGTGAAAATTGTTGAGGCCGGACGGCTCGTGGGCACCGGTTGGCTACCGCCTTTACCGGATCTGCGGGATTTCACCGACGAGGAGCCAGGGATAGCCGCCATGTCCGCGAAACTTGGCCTGGCCGGGACCAGAAAACCGAAGGCGCCGCCAGTCGTTGATCTCAGGTC
Source organism: Desulfocapsa sp. (assembly GCA_020717925.1). GTDB lineage: Bacteria > Desulfobacterota > Desulfobulbia > Desulfobulbales > CG2-30-60-27 > CG2-30-60-27. The sequence continues at coordinate 22,554 of DYDL01000014.1, read as the reverse complement.
ATGGTGTTCGCCCATTGATGACCAGATGACACTCGGGGCGTGCACGGCGCATGCCGCGGTGGGGATCGTTGAGTACTTCCAGCGCCGTGCCTTTAACAAGTATCTGGAAGGTTCACGCCTTTTTGTTTACAAGATAACGCGTAATCTGATGCAGGTCACCGGCGACACCGGAGCCTGGCTGCGGAACACCATGGGCGCCCTGGCGCTCTGCGGTGTTCCAGACGAGAAGTATTGGCCATATACCGATGCTGTTCCCAACTTTGACCAGGAGCCCACCAGTTTTGTCTATGCCCTGGCGGACAACTACGAGGCCCTGCGCTATTTCTGTCATGATCCCATGGGGGCCAATGTCACGGGTGGCACGGTGCTGGCCAGGGTAAAGAAATACCTGAACGCCGGGGTGCCCGCGATGTTCGGGTTCTGGGGCTTTCCGTCATTTGCCGCCTGTGACGTGCCGGGTGGCATTCCCTATCCTGGTCCTGGCGAGCAGGCGGAGTGGGGGCACGCCATCGTCGCGGTCGGCTACGACGACAGCAAGAAGATCAGGAATACCAAGAGCAAAAAGAGCACCACCGGCGCGCTGCTCATCCGCAACTCATGGGGGCCGGCGTGGGGTGACCAGGGCTACGGCTGGTTGCCATACGCCTACGTGGAAAACAAACTGGCTTCGGACTTCTGGTCCTTACTGAGTATAGAGTGGATCGATACGAAGCAGTTTGGGGTGTAAGAGATTGAAGCTGAAAGCTGAAAGGTGAAGGGTGAAAGGTGGGGCGGGATAAAAATGGGTCCGTGGTCTGGCGGGAAGCGGCAACGGACCCAGCCTATTGTCGGCCACCATCTGACGGGTTGAGTGTGCCCTGCGCGCTCTTCCATGGTGGATGTAAGTCTGTCCGTAAAGAAATTGACCATCAGAACAGGAAAGTGTACATTTAAGGATTAGCTTTTGCCCCGCAGCCGTGGTTTCGGCGGGACGAGATTGACGTTGTTGCCCTGTTTTGGATTAACTAGTGGTAGCCATGGAAGAAGATTCAGATATCATTGATGTGCCGGAAGAGGGTGAGCCGGAAGTGGGGGAGGATCTTGAGCAGGGCCTGCATCCACTGGTGGCCCTGCCCGACGACGAACATCTTCCTGCCATCGCTCATCCGGGCCTGCACCGCTATCTGCAGGAGATCAGCCAGTATGCGCTGCTCACTCGCGAGGAGACCGAGGCGCTGGCCATCCGCTACAATGAGACCGGCGATCAGGAGGCGGCCTACCAACTGGTGACCGCCAATCTGCGCCTGGTGGTCAAGGTGGCGATGGATTTCCAGAAGTACTGGATGCAGAATTTCTTGGACCTCATCCAGGAGGGCAACGTCGGCCTGGTGCAGGCGGTGAAGAAGTTCGACCCCTACCGGGGTGTCAAATTCTCCTATTACGCGGCCTACTGGATCAGGGCCTACATCCTGAAGTCCATCATGGATAACTGGCGGTTGGTGAAGATTGGCACCACCCAGGCCCAGCGCAAGCTTTTTTTCAGGCTCAACAAGGAACGGCGGGAGTTGGAGTCCCAAGGCTTTGCGCCGGTACCTAAGCTTTTGGCCGAACGGCTGAATGTCAAGGAAAGCGAAGTCATTGACATGAGCCAGCGCCTGGATGGTTGGGATATCTCCCTTGAAACCCCGGTGCGGGAAGATTCCGATGAGCAGCAAAAGGATTTTCTGGTTTCCGATGGTCCGGGTCTGGAGGAAAAGCTCGCACTCAAGGAGATCCGCGAGCAGGTGAACCTGGTGCTGACCGAACTGCAGGCGTCCTTGAACGCCAAGGAACTGGCCATCCTCACCGACCGGTTGTTAAGCGATGAGCCGCTCACCCTGCAGAATATCGCGGACCGTTTCAAGGTCTCCAGGGAACGGGTGCGCCAGATCGAGGCCGGGCTTTTGAAGAAACTTAAGAAACACATGGAGCAGGAAATTCCCGGGGTTGAGAGTTTTCTTGGCGGCATGGGCGGCCAGCGGGATTCGTGAAGAAGGGGTTTAGGCTGTAGGGGTTTAGGCTGTAGGGGTTTTTGGCTTCAGCCTACAGCCTGACATGCTACAGCCTAATCCCCTACAGTCTAAAAAACTAAAAAGCTGTTCAGGCGATTATGCACGTTCCCCTACTTGACTTGAAGGCCCAGCTTCATCCCTTGCGGGACGAGATCCTAGCCGCGCTTACCGAGGTGCTCGACTCAACCCGTTACATCATGGGGCCGCGCCTGGAAGAACTGGAAGAGGCGGTGGCCGCCTATGCCGGGGCGCGCCACGGCATAGGCGTGGCCAGCGGCACCGACGCGCTGCTGGTCGCCCTTATGGCGCTAGGGGTGGGGCGCGACGATCTGGTGCTGACCACGCCTTACACGTTCTTTGCCACCATGGGGGGGGTGCTGCGGCTGGGAGCCAGGCCGGTGTTTGTCGACATCGACCCGGTTACCTACAATATCGACCCCCAGCGCCTGGCCGAGACCATGGCTGCATACGCCAAGGCTGGCAAACGTTTCAAGGCGATGATCCCGGTACATTTGTACGGGCAATGCGCCGACATGGGAGCGGTGCTCGCCCTGGCCGAGCAATACGGCGTGCCGGTGGTGGAGGACGCGGCCCAGGCCATCGGCGCCGTCTACCCAGCGCAGGTATCTGGTGTGCGACAGTGGCGGCCGGCCGGTTCCATGGGAGTGGCCGGCTGCTTTTCCTTTTTTCCCAGCAAGAACCTGGGCGGCCTGGGCGACAGCGGCATGGTGGTGACCAGCGACACGGAACTTGCCCGCCGGATGCGGCAGTTGCGCATGCACGGCATGGAGCCCAAATATCATCATAGCATGGTGGGCGGTAACTTCCGGATGGACCCTCTGCAAGCCGCACCCCTGTTGGTGAAGCTGCCTCATCTGCCCGCCTGGCACCAGGCCAGAAGGCGTAACGCCGCCAGGTACAACAGTTTGTTTGCGGCGGCTGGCCTGGTGGGTGGCGACAGGATCACGTTACCAGCCGCGGTCTATGAGGAACTGGCCCGGCGGGAGAGAGCGGAGCCTGATTTTCACATTTACAACCAGTACGTTATCCGGACCAGGGAACGCGACGGGCTCAAGGCCTTTCTTGATCAGGCCGGGGTGGGCAACGAAATTTACTATCCCATCCCCCTGCACCAGCAGGAATGCATCGCCGAGTTCGGCTACGGCGCGCTTGCCTTTCCCGAGGCGGAGCGGGCGGCCCGCGAGACCCTTGCCTTGCCCGTCTATCCTGAACTAACAGAGGAAATGCAACAGTATGTCGTGGACCGGGTGCGGGCCTATTTTTCCTGACAGCCTTCGCGGTATCCGTTGCATGGGTGCCCCCTCCTTGTTGATTTCCGCTGTGTGCCGGCGGTTTCTGCTCATCATCCTCTCTCTTGTTCTGCTGCCCGTAGCGGGTCTGGCTGCATCCCAAAATGTTTCCCGGGAAGAATGGCGGCAACTGGTGGGTGATGATTTGGTGCCGCCGCGCCAGGTTGTCGTGGATCACGACTTCCTGCCAGCCTGGATGGCTATGTGGGAAGAGGCAAGGGATGCAGTGCGCCATGGCAAGCCGGCGGCCGCGGCCCGTCTGTACGACACCCTGCTGGCCGGCAGACCGGATCTGACGGAGGCCGCATGGGAGCTGGCCCGCCTCCGCTTTCGCCTGGGCAACGGGCCGGGCGGGATTGCCCTCCTGGAGGGGCTGGTGGCAAGGGAGCCTGGCAATATCGCCTATCGCCTCCTGCTTGGCCGGGCTATTCTTTTGCACGGCCAGGCGGACCGCGCCGTGACCCTCCTTGGCCAGATACTGGAAAAGGAGCCTGAGAATCCCGAGGTTCTTGCCGCCATTGTCCGTGGCTATTTCAGCCTGCAACAGCCTGAGCGGACACTGGCCCCGCTGGAAACCCTGCACCGGTTGGATCCCGGCGACAGTGAAATACGTCTGAGGCTGGCGCTGCTCTATGTTAAACTCGGTCTTGACGACAAGGCACGCCAGCACCTGGTGGAATTGGCCAAGGACATGGATGCCGGGCTCGACCTGTTGGTGACGACCGCCCAGGTTCATGACCGGCTGGGTCTGGATAACCTTGCCGCCGGCTACTGGCGCCGGGTTCTTGATCTGCAAGCGGCTAATCCGGAGGCCAGCAGGAGGCTGGCGCGCGCGCAGGTTGGCCGTTTGCCCGAGGATCTTGCCCATGCACGGCCGTTGCCAGGGGAGGTCGTGGACCCGGTGGTGCTTAAGCGGATCGCCGACCTTTACCTCAAGGAAGAGAGCCTGAACAAGGCCCTGCCCTATCTGGAAAAGTACCTGGTGCTGCGGCCGGCAGACCAGGAGGTGGCACTCTCTCTGGTAGCTGTTCATGCCAAGCTGGGGCACCGGGAAGAGATCATCACGGTGTTGGCGCGTTTTTTTGTCATGGAGGCAGTCCCGCAAGATCTGGAACTGAGGCAGGCCGCACGGCGCTATGTTGATGCCGGCAATTTTCGCGAGGCGGTACCGCTGTATCGGCGGATGATGATCCTGGCGCCCAATGATCCAGATCTCCTTTTCAACCTGGCCGTTGACCTGTTCAAGATCGGCGCGCACGACCCCACCCTGGGCAAGCGGAAGCAGCCGGCCGAGCCCAGGCCAGGACTCGAGGAGCTTTACTGCTCCATGTCCGACCTGCTTAAGCATCTCGACCAGAGTGCTGGTTTGCTGGAGGTTCTGGAGACTATCAATGAACTGAACCCCGCGGATGTCGATGTTATCCGGCAACTGGCGCGTCTCCATCTGCAACGGGGCGAACTGACCAGCAGCCTCTACTTCTTCGAGCAACTCGCCATGGCCGGCCCCATGGATGTGGCAGCTCTGGAAGATCGCGCCATCCTCTTTGCGCGCTCCGGCAAGCTGGCCCATGCCCTGGACGATTGGGAAGAACTGCTTCGCCGGGCCCCGGAACGCCAGGATATCAGAATCAGGGCCTTGCGGCAGACTGGCGCCCAGGGCTTGCTGACTGACGTGCGGCGTCACCTCGGCGCCATGGAGGCCTTGCAGAGTGGCGGGATGAACGCGGACATGGCATTGGCCGGGGTAGTGGCCTTGCGACAGTGTGGTGTTTACGCTGAAGCCCTGTTGCGCTGTCAGAGGTTGTTGGCCCACCACTCCGGGGATGACAACAACCAGATGGCGGTGCGTATTTATCTCGAGATGGCTGCCATCTATCGTGCGGCCGGGCTACCCTATGAGGCGGAGCAGATCCTGCGTATCGCCCTTTTGCTAGACCTTCGTGGTGCCGAGATCCTGGAACAGTTGGTATTCCAGGCCCTTGCGCGGCCCGAAACCGCGGCTACAGCCCAGGTCTGGTTCGACCGCTGGCAGGAGCTCAACCCAGCGGGCAATACCACCATGGACCGCCACCGGGCGCGCCTGCTTGCTGGTCTTGGGGAACGAGGCGCTGCCATGGCCTTGTCCCGTGAGCTTTTTGAAAACACGGCCAGCGCTTCGGAACTTAGTGCCAAACCGGAGATCGGCTTGCTCTGGCAGGCTGACGGTGTTGCCCTGGCTAGCGATCTGCTGGCGGATGGCGAGCCCGAGGAGGCGGAAAAGGTCTGCCTGCGGATTCTCCAGGAGGGCGGGGTGGAGCGCAACAAGGGCTTCGAGCCCTTGGTGTTGCTGTTCAAAAGCTACCTGCGACAGAAGAAGGTGCCACAGGCCAGCGATGTTTTTGCCAGAATTCAGTACGCCGCCCGTCAGGATGCGGACCGGCTTCTTACGACGGTTCGCCTGTTCCGGGCCCAGGAAATGTCGGCTGAAACCCTGACTCTGGCCCGGGAGGCCTGGCGAGTGCTGCCGGATTCCCTGGAGGCCGCCTTGCTGCTGGCCGAGGCACTGGAGACCTCCGACGACAAGGCTGGCGGTGTAGCGGTGCTCAGGGAGGCGCTGGTCAAGTATCCTGACAATGATCGTGCTAACGTCATGCTGGCCAACCTGCTTTTTCGCCAGGGAGAATACGAGCAGGCCCTGGTACTCTGCGAAACCATGCTGACACCTGCGTCGCCACGCCCGGACCTGCTCCTCTTGAAGGCGCGCATTCTGTGGGCCTTGCAGCGTTGGCCTGAGTCAGTGTCTGTTTACGAGGCATTTCTGAGGCCGGCTGTTGAAGAGAGTTTCGTGAGGCAACTGGCGGCAAACGAAATAACTGTGCCTGGCGCGGAAGCTAAGCAATCGTGGTGGGGAAAGGTCACCTCCACCGGCAATGAGCAGCCAAGCCCGCTGCTCCTGGCCCTTGATCCCATCCAGATGCTTGGGCAGGGGAATATCCCGGTGGCGCGGATAGCGGTACCCTTTCTGGCCATGCAGAGATGGCAGTATCTTTTCGCCAATGAATGCGCTGCCCGGAAGGCCATGCAGCGACGGGAATATTCTCAGGCCATGTACCTGTTCAAGTCCATTCTGCGGGATTACCCCCAAGAGGCGTCCTTACTCTTCGATCTTGCTGGCGTCTACAGCCGGCTAGGTCTTCTGCAGGACGAGGAGGTAATTTACCGGCGCCTGACTGATATGGATGCCTCTTATCCCGGCGTGGAAAAGGCCAGCCAGCGCAACCTGCTGAAAAGGCAGCCACGGGCTACCATCAAAGGGCTATGGCATCGGGAAGAGGGATATGGAGGCTACAAGGCCATGCAGGAAGAGAGGCTGCAAACCTCTGTTTGGTGGAGCCCCAGGCCTGGCCACGATTTTGACGTAATTTTGACCCGGCCCGTCTATACCTCCACCGACCTGCCTGTTACTATTAATTCCAGGCGTTTTTTTCTTACTTATCGGAATCATTTCGTAAACGGGCTTTCCCTTGATTTGGGTGGCGGCATTGAGGGTCTTGAGCAAGGCTATGCCAATACCGGCCTGGTCCGTGGCAAATTGTCCGGCGAGGTGGGCGATAAACTTGACGCCTATCTCGCCTTTAGTCGTGACCTGGTCATGGACACTTCAGCCAGTCTCACCAGAAATGTGGTGTCACATGAAGCGGCCGGCGGTCTTTCCTTGGATATGCTTTCGCGGCTCAAGGTGGGTGGGGACTACGGGGTAAGAAGTTTTTCCGACAACAATTTCACCATGCAATATGCCCTCTGGACCTCTTACCTGTTGTTTGAGGAACCCTATGCCCTCTCCTTCACCTATCATTACGATTTTGCTGATTCACGGGAGGGTGCCAATCCTGGGACGCCCCTGGCGGATGGTTTCGGCGTTGATGACCATCCTTACTGGGCTCCCAGATCCTATTGGAAGAACCGCTTTGAACTCTTTTTCAAACACCAGTTTTCCAAGGATGTCCTTGATCGCGGCATCCCCAGGTATTATACCCTTAGATACTCGCTGGATTATGATTCCTTCGGTTATGGCGGACAGAATCTGGAGGGCGGGCTATATCTGGAGATGACGCCTCGCTTTATACTGGAAGCCTCGGCCTTGCTCAATTCCTCGCAACTTGCCCACAGCCGGGAGGTTGCCTTAAGCGCCATCTACCGGTGGTGATTTGCCATTTTCCGATTACAACAAATCTTGCAAACTTTGTTGGCTTGTGATAAGTGAAAATATGAAACGGCCGTCGCCATTGCGGCGGCCTGGGTGGCGGTGCCGTAGGGCGCCGCCTGTTTTTTTCTGAAGCCGCTAATATGCACAACCAGGGCGTAATGAACCTGGCGGGGAGGAATATAGCAATGGTGGAAAGGGTTCCCATGTCCAAGGCGGGATATGCCAGGCTGCGGGAAGAGTTGCAGCACCTGCAACGCACGGAACGTCCCAGGGTCATCAAATCTATTGAAACAGCGCGTGAGCATGGCGATTTGAAGGAAAACGCCGAATATCACGCCGCCAAGGAGCGCCAGAGTCATGTAGAGGGCAGGATCATGGACCTCAAGGACAAACTGAGCCGGGCCGAGGTCATTGATTGCACCTCGGTGGACTGTGGCCGGGTGGTGTTCGGCACCGTGGTCACGATGGTGGATCTGGACTCAGAGGAGGAGATGCGTTTTCAGTTGTTGGGACCAGAGGAGTCGGATGTGAAGACAGGCAGCATCTCGGTGCTTTCACCCTTTGGCCAGGCCTTGATCGGCAAGGAGGTGGGTGACGAGGTCTATGTCCAGACCCCGGCGGGCCAGCGTCATTTGGAGATCATTGACATCGAGCCGGCCACGATATGAACCGGGCGCGGGTAAACCCTTCGGGTGATGCCCGAGAGCACAATATCGCAAATCTGCCTGGCGGTTTCAACAATCGACAGGTCGTGCTCGGCCGACAGGATCCATAGTCTCGACGACTCGTCAAGGGCGCCGAAGAAGATACGTTTCATCAGGTTGAGATTGACATCGATACGGAAAAGCCCCTGCTCCTGCCCCTCCTGCACAATGGTGGAGATGATATCCAGGTATTCGGCGAACCTCTGGTTACGATAGCCGTTTTGAAAGATGTTGCTCTGCCGGATTTCCACCTGGAGTACCTCCGCCAGTTCTCTTTGGTTTTCGAGTAGGCTGAGGTGCTGCAGGGCAAAGATCTCCAGCTTTTTGCGTGGGTCGGTGGTGGTCTTGAGGGAGTCGTTGGCACTCTGAATCAGGGTGGTGATTTCTTCCTCAAACAGGGAGATCAGGATGTCGTACTTGTTGTTGAAGTAGAGATAGATGGTGCCGTCGGCCACCTTGGCCGCCTTGGCGATATCGGAGATGCGGGCATTGAAGAAGCCCTTCTTGGCAAAGACGTGAATAGCCGCCTGGATGATCTTTCGGTGTTTGTTAGCGGTGCGCATGCTTAGGCTCTGGCTGGCTTTGCTGATTTGCGAATTTCTGTTACAGAAGGTATGTGTTGCCCTGGACTGCAAGGGTTTGCACCAAAGCCATATTATGAATGGCCGTTCATTCAGCGCGCTATATTAGACCGGGGCGCGAGCAAATGTCAAGGGTTAGATGGCCGTTTGGACGGTTATGACCGCGCTGCTTGACCATGAGTTTTTGACGATGCAAGAGAGGCTTTTATGAAAATTCTGGTGGTGGGATCTGGCGGCCGGGAACACGCCCTGGTGTGGAAATTGCTTCAGAGTCCAAGGGTGGAAAAGGTTTTTTGTGCGCCAGGAAACGCCGGCATCGCGGCTCTGGCCAGTTGCGTGGCCATCAACGCCGATGATGTCGAGGGGTTGCTGCGCTTTGCCCAGGCAGAGGGGATAGGCTTGACCGTGGTCGGTCCCGAGGCTGCCCTGAGTCTGGGGATCGTCGACCGCTTCACCGCTGCTGGCCTGCGGATTTTTGGACCCAGTGGCCAGGCTGCCGAGTTGGAAGGCAGCAAGGTGTTCATGAAGGAACTCCTGAATAGGCATGGGGTGCCCAGTGGCGGCTTTGAGGTGTTTGCGGATGCCGGGTCCGCGCGAGACTATATCGAGCGGCAGGGCGCCCCTTTGGTGATAAAAGCTGACGGCCTGGCTGCCGGCAAGGGCGTCATCGTGGCCATGACTACCCAGGAAGCCCTGGCGGCCGTTGACCTCATCATGGCTGACAAGGCCTTTGGCGCAGCCGGCAATCGGGTGGTAGTCGAGGAGTTTCTGGCCGGCGAGGAGGCCTCGTTCATTGCCTTTACCGACGGCGACACCGTGCTGCCGCTGCCTACCTCTCAGGACCACAAGGCGATCCTTGATGGCGATCAGGGCCCCAACACCGGCGGCATGGGCGCCTATTCGCCGGCGCCGGTGGTGACCGCGGCACTTCATCAGCGGGTCATGGATGAGATCATGCTGCCCACGGTTCGGGCCATGGCTGCCGAGGGCCGGCCGTACAAGGGCATGCTCTATGCCGGCCTTATGATTCAGGGTGAGAAGCTGAGTGTCCTGGAGTACAACTGCCGCTTCGGTGATCCCGAGTGTCAGCCCCTGCTCATGCGTTTGCAGAGTGATCTGGTCGATATCTTGGAGGCGGTAGTGGACAGCCGTCTGGCCACGATCGATCTTAAGATTGATCCGCGACCAACGGTTTGCGTGGTCATGGCCGCGGGTGGTTATCCCGGTCCATATACCAAGGGTCAGGTCATTCATGGCCTGGACGCGGCTGCCGACCTGCCTGAGGTCATGGTTTTTCATGCCGGCACCGCGGTTAAGGATGGCGAGATCGTCACCAATGGGGGGCGGGTGCTCGGGGTTACCGCTTTGGGTGACAACCTGCAGCAGGCCATTGACCGGGCCTATGGTGCGGTCGCCAAGATCCGTTGGGAAGGGTGTTATTTTCGCCGTGACATCGGCCATAAGGCCTTGCGCCGGCAAGGAGGGCAAGCCATGGTAGGAATCGTCATGGGCAGTGATTCCGATCTGCCGGTCATGCAGGGCTGCATTGATTTTTTGCACTCCATGGGTATTCCTTTTGAGGCGACGGTGGCCTCGGCGCACCGAACCCCCGCCAAGGCGGCCAATTATGCCAGCACGGCCCGGAATCGCGGGCTCAAGGTTATCATTGCAGCGGCCGGCATGGCGGCGCATCTCGCCGGGGTGCTGGCCGCTCATACCACCCTGCCGGTCATCGGCGTACCCATCGACGCCTCGTCGTTAAACGGCCTTGACAGTCTGCTCTCCACCGCGCAGATGCCGCCGGGCGTACCGGTGGCAACCATGGCCATAGGCAAGGCGGGCGCCAAAAACGCGGCTATCTTTGCGGCCCAGATCCTCGGGGTCACGGACCGGGCCATGGCCGACAAGCTTACGGCCTTCAAGCAGGAGATGGCAGAACAGGTTGAGGAGAAGGGGGCGCTGTTAGCCGCTAGCTGCTAGCAGCTAGGTGCTGGCAGGTGAATGGAATGGCAACCTTGGCTGCATCACCAACCATGCTCGCACGGCAACTCGCAGAGGCGGTGCGCGTTTTGCGGGGTGGTGGCATCGTCGCCTTCCCCACCGAGACCTCCTACGGCCTGGCGGTTGACCCCTTCAACCCCCAAGCCCTGACCACTCTCTTTGCCCTGAAGAAACGGCCTGCCAACAAACCGGTACTCACCCTGATCAGCGCCTGCTCCCAGTTGCCTCTCCTGGCCCGCGAGGTGCCCAGCCTCTGTGAACCACTCATCTTGTCCTTCTGGCCTGGCCCCCTGACCCTGATCATGCCCGCCCGGCCCGAACTTCCGGCCCTGCTGACCGGCGGGACCGACAGCGTCGGGGTGCGTCTTTCCTCCCATCCCTTGGCCTGTTCCCTGGTTGCGGCCATGGGCGGTCCCCTTACCGCCACCAGCGCCAACCTTGCCGGGGCGGTGCCCTGTACCACGGCTACTGAGGTGCGGGCGGCCTTTGGTGACCAAATGGGCGCTATATTGGAAGGTGGACCAACACCGGGGGGGCCACCTTCCACCATAGTGGCTTGTTGTCGCGACGGGATCAGGCTGGTGCGGGCAGGGGGTGTACCCTTTGGCGAGGTGCATGACGTGCTGGCAGATGCGCAACGGCTGCGGGGTGAGAGGTGATGAGCAAATCTGCCTGGGTAAGGAAAATCCATGGGGTCGCCGTGGCCTTGCTTGGCGTTATGACCTTCACCCTGATTTGTTTGGCCCACCCCGCTTCAGCCGCAAAGCTTTACAGGTATACGGACGGCAGTGGGGCTGAACATTATACCGACAATCTGAACTCCTTGCCCCCAGGCGCCAGGGCGATAGAGTCTGTTGACAGTCGAGTCGGCGCTGACACTGGCAAAGGAAAACCGCGACCAGCCTTGGCGGCCAAGATGGATTACGGCGCGGATGAGGGCAGGGTGGCTGCGCTGCGGACTATTTTGTCCCTGTATAGGCAAACCCACACGTACAGTACCGCCGATTTTTTTGTCTGCGCCGACATGGCAATCGATGTGTGGAACATGGCTCGCACCCAAGGCTTCAAGGTAATGATCGCGGCCGGACATCCCAGCGACAACAAGGCCACGCCGCCGAGGTTTACCCATGCCTGGGTAGTGGCCGAGGTGGCGCCCTCGGCCTGGCTCGCCATGGAGACGACAGGCGGTGGCGTGGTGACTGGCAAGGAAAACATCAATTACTATCGTGGGCACTTTTTCGAAAACCCGCGCGATTTCAAGGAATATCTCGACGAGCGGCGAGGGATTAATCAGCAGATCAGTGACGTCAAGGAGCTTGAGGATAAATTTGCCCACGTGAATGGTAAATACCGCCAGGAAGTTGCGGAACAGCAGAAGTTGAGCACCGACCTTCAGCAACAGTGTGGTGACAAGCGCCTTGCTCCCGCCAAGTTCAAGCAATGCAAGGAAATGCAGCAAACGGTCCTGGCCAAAACCGACGCGTGCAAGGAACTCGAGGGCCGAGTCAGGCAGCTCTCCGACACCCATGCTGACACCAGGGCCAAGCTTGAGGCGTCAATGCGTTTGCTCAATCAGCCGGTCCGGACCGTGCCCCCCCGCTGATTTCCCCTCTGCTGCCGACAACGACAACCCTGTGCTGTGTAACCCGCCTGTCAATGCCCCAGAATCTTGACAATATCCGGAATCGCCTGCCGCATCACGTCCTGCATGGTGTTGCGCAGCATGGTTTCCGCCAGTTGCTCCCGATTCTTTATGGCAAGGTCCGATCCCTTTGCCTCATAATGGAGGGTGCGTACCGGCGCGCCGCTCTTTTTTACCGTCAGAGAGACCGTTATGGTGCAGTCGGCGTCGATGCGGGAGATGTTGGCGGTCTGCTCAATGGCAATGGCCGCGGAGCTGATCTCAACCACCATGTCGGCAGGGTCTGGTGTTTTTTTCTGGGGGATTACCTTGTAGCCGGTGTGCTCGAGTTCGCGGTCCAAGGCATTTTGCACCAGGCTCGCAGGGGAAAGGCCGCTCCACAAGTTGCCGATGATCTGGTTGTCGGAACTTTTCGTGGTGCCGATGGTCCATAGCCCGGAGGCGGTTGGCGGTTGCGGTTCCGTGTTAACCAGATAGAGGTTCCCACCCTCGGCCCGTGAAGTGGTTATGGGATCGTAACGCAGAAAGATCTGCCTGGTATGGCTGGCGCAGCCACCAAGACAAAACAGGGTCAGCAGGCTTAGAGTCAGCAGGGCGTGACGGTAAGTTGGGTGATAAGTCATGGCGTTCTCCATAGGTTGTGCTATTTTTTCATTCATGTGGCGCAATTGTCCAAGTTATTCACGCGGCCAGTCCAATCAGCTCTAAGGGATGGCCAATAATGACAGCGGCGCCGCTGGCCTGCAGTTCCTCGCGGGTTCTGAAGCCCCAGGCCGCGCCCACCGGATACATGGCGGCGGCGCGTGCGGTCTGCATGTCGATGCTGGTATCGCCCAGGTAGAGCGTGGCTGGCGGGTCAACGGCCAGTACCTTTGCCACCAGCAGGGCTCCGGTCGGGTCAGGTTTTCTGGGTATGTCATCCTTTGCCCCCTGCACTATGGTAAAGGGGTGGCCGGGGAAGAAATGCTCAACCGCGGCCAGGGTGAGGTCGTGGGGTTTGTTGGAGAGCACCGCCAGGCGCATCCCCAAGTCACGCAGCTTTGCCAGCAATTCCATTATTCCCCCATATGGACGGGTGCGCTGGTGCCAGCGGCGGCCGTACTCCTGGCGCATGAGGGTTACGCAACGGGCAATCGTGGATTGGTTCCGGGTCTCGGGGGGCAGCGCCTTGCTGGCCAGCACCTCCATGCCGTTGCCGACAAAGTATTTGTAGGCCTCCCTGGGATGGCCGGCATGGCCCATATGTTGCAACACCAGGTTCATGGAGTCGCGGATGTCGTCGATGGTGTCGAGCAGGGTGCCGTCCAGGTCGAAAAGGACGGCCTGGAAGCGAGGCCCGGCGTCCACCCTTGTTAACGGTCCGGGTTGTTTAGTAACCATGAATATCTGGCTAGCATTTTTATCATGGCAAGGCAATGGAAAACCATTTTGGTGGGCGTCACGCCAGCCAGACTGTTTTCTTCTTGACGAGGCCGTTTATTGGCACTATCTTGGTGACTTTTCTAATGAGCGTGTCCCGCTTCGCGGGTTATTGTTTGTCGTTTCAAAAGGTTAAGGTGAATTTGTTTTTAAAGCCTAATTAAGGAGGAACACCCATGTCTGTTCATGTTGTTGGCCATTCCAGCCCTGATACCGATTCCGTTGCCAGCGCCATCGCCTACGCCCACTACATCAAGTGCACGACGGGTGCCGATGCCGTGGCCTGCGCCCAGTCCGCCACCCTGAACCCCGAGACCACCCTGGTCCTGAAGAAATTTGGTCTCGCCACCCCGGCGGTGCTTACCGATGCCGAAGGCAAGGATGTCGCCCTGGTCGACTTCAGCGATATCGCCCAGGCGCCGGCCAACATCGGCAAGGCCAACATCGTGGCCATTGTCGATCACCACAAGATCGGCGACATCACCACCAATGGCCCGATCTTCTTCTACGCCCAGCCGGTGGGCTGCACCTGCACCGTGCTCCATGAGATGTACACCACCAGCAAGGTGGAGCTGCCGAAGAACATCGCCGGCGCCATGCTCGCCGCCATCCTGAGCGACACCGTCAACTTTAAGTCTCCCACCTGCACCCCTGCCGACAAGACGGCGGTGGCCGCCCTCAAGGGCGTGTCCGGGGTCTCTGACACCGACGGTCTGTTCATGGATATGCTGAAGGCCAAGTCCGCGGTGGACGGCGTGCCGATCAAGGATCTCCTCTTCCGCGACTACAAGGACTTTGACATGGGCGGCAAGAAGGTTGGCATCGGCCAGCTCGAACTCGCCACCCTTGACCAGGTGGCCCCCATGCGCGCCGACCTGTACAAGGCCATCTCCGACCTGAAGGCCGACGGCCGGCACTCGGTGCTGTTCATGCTCACCGACGTGGTCAAGGAAGGCACTGATCTGCTGGTGGCCTCCGATGAGCCAGCCCTGATTGAGAAGGCCTTCAATGGCAAGATCAGTGGCCAGTCCATGTGGATCGACGGCATGATGAGCCGCAAGAAGCAGACCGTACCGCCGCTGCAGAAGGCCTTCGGCGCCTGATTCACTAAGCAGTAGCCATTTGCAAGCACAAGGGCCATGGGGTTTTCCCCATGGCCCCTTTTTTTCTCGTAGTGCCCGGCATGGATCACATCGGTCCCATAAGTCCTATAGGTCACATGTGACCTATAGGACTTATGTGATTTTCTCAGTGCAGGCCGCTTGGGCAGCCGAGTTGCTCGAGTTTGCTTTTGAACTCAAAGCTGTCATCGTGTCCTGGCTGGTGGCAGCGCAGGCAGACCTCTTCGCCGGGGTTGCGTGTTAAATGCCACTTGTCCGGGCCGCTGACATGCTGCCGGCCCGGGCCATGGCAGGCCTCGCAACCTACCTGCTGGAGGTCGGCGGCCAGGGCGAGGGCGTTGGGCTCGTTGCCGGTCAGCAGACTGGTGACGTGGCAGGGAAGGCAGTCGAGGTTACGGCCCTGGCCCTTGGTAATCAGGGTGCGCAGGGCGTCGGCATGCCGGCTTTTTTCCCATTTGTCGGCCTGTTGCTGGTGGCAGGTGGCGCAGGCTCTCCATCCGGAGTATGACGGCTTTTCCTGGGCAGTGCCGGCAGGTGCCGCCTTGCTGACGACAAGGTTGGCCTGTTGCTTGGTTTTCTGGACAATTGCCAGCACCTCGGGCTGGTCGGGAAGGGATTTTTCCAGGTCAATGAAGCGGTTGCCATACCTGGCCTTTTCCCGTGGCCCGGTTTGCATGGTTTCAACGGTTTTCCGCAGGGACGCGAGTTCCTTTTCCTGGTTCGGCATCTGTTCCTTTAGGAATTCATAGGCCTTCTGGGCCGCGGGGTTTTTGCCGAGATAGCCAGTGGCCTTTTCCTGTCTGTCGAAATTCTCGATCTGCTGACGGGTGCGGTCCACGTCACCCTCTTTGGCAAGCAGCTCGGCATTCTGGTCTGGTTGCCAGATTTTCGAGTGGTGCCAGAAGACATCCAACACGCCCTGCTGCTTTCCTCTCGGCGCTATTTGGAGGAGCAGGCTATTGTTGGCAAGCTCCGGCATCAGGTTTTTGGCGCCTGGGCCGGCCTGCAGGATGAGGTTGATACCCGGCACCTGAGCAACGATCTTTTTGTTGTCAGCCTGGGAATAACTGGAGAGCAGAATGACCAGGTCGGCCTGCCTGGCAAAACGGCTTATCACTCCGGGCAGCACCTCCTGCCAGGGCAAAATCATTGCCCCATCATTCTTGTCCAGAAATTGGCCGGCCCGCTCTTCGGTAAGGCCGATAATAGCTATCTTGAGCTTGCCCACCTCAACCTGGATGCCATCCTGGAAGATGGGTTTGCGGCTGTCCGCCTGCACCAGATTAGCCGAAAGCCAGGCGAACTTGGAGCGGGAGCGGATATCCTTGAGAAAATCAATGCCGGTGGTCAGGTCGGCGGAGGCTATACCAACCGCCTTGTAGCCCATGAAGTTGTATGCCTCAACAATGCCTTCGGCCGTGATTCTGGCCTGGGTTGCCCGGCTGGACTGTAATTTTTCCTGCGTGAAAAGCAGGCCGCCACTATCCAGGAGCAGGAGCGGCGCCTTGCTTTGTTTGCCAAGCAGTTCCAGTGAGTATGCCTTTTTGGACAGACCGCCCAACTGATGGCTTCGTCAGCCGCAGGGTTCGGTTTCGCCCTGGATGGAGTTGCTGTAGCACAGAATAAAATCTTGGCCCGTGATGGCGGCCGTGGGTGTGGCGGCCCATGCGGAACCGGTCAGGCAGGCAATAATTAACATAAGAATCAGACAGCCTTTCATTTGGATCATGCTCCCGTGGGACCGGCCAAAGGCCGCTCCTTTTTCTGTTTTAAAAACCGGCGCCATTTGGTGAGCCGGTCGCTGATAACCGCCTCAAAGCCCCGGCTGGTTGGCTGGTAATAGACGGCGCCCGCGAGTTTGTCGGGCAGATGGTCCTGGTCCACCAAGGCGTGCGGGTCGTCGTGGGCATATTGATAGCCGTTGCCGTAGCCCAACTCCTTCATCAGCCGGGTCGGCGCATTACGCAGATGAAGTGGCACGGGCAGGGTGCCGGTGCGCTGGATGTCTTGACGCACCTTGTTGTAGGCCGCGTAAACCGCGTTGCTCTTCGGAGCGGTGGCCAGGTAAAGACAGGCTTGCGCCAGGGCCAGTTCGCCCTCCGGCGTGCCAAGCATGTGGAAGGCGTCCCGGGCGTGCATGGTAATGGCCAGGGCCTGGGGATCGGCGTTGCCAACGTCCTCGGAAGCAAAGCGGATGAGCCGCCGGGCAATATACAACGGCTCCTCGCCGGCCGCAAGCATCCTTGCCAGCCAGTAGAGGGCGCCGTCAGGATCCGAGTCTCGCAGGCTTTTGTGCAGGGCCGAGATAATATTGTAATGCTCTTCGCCATCCTTGTCATAGCGCAGGCTGCGGCGCTGCAAGGCCTCTTCCACATCCGCCAGGGTGATGCGCAGCCTCCCTTCCCCATCGACACGGGCCAGGGAGGCAGCGGTCTCCAGGCCATTCAGGGCCATGCGGCCATCGCCGTCCGCCATGCGGACCAGGTGTTCCAGGGCCTGCTCATCGCACAGGGGGCGCAAACCGCCCAGGCCGTGCTCGGCATCGATCAGGGCGCGACCCAGGATGGTTTGCAGATCCGCACCGGTCAGCGAATTCAAGGTCAGCACCCGACAGCGGGAGAGCAGCGGGGCGATTACCTGAAAGGACGGGTTTTCGGTAGTGGCGCCGATCAGGGTGATGAGGCCGCTCTCCACGTGGGGCAGAAAGGCGTCCTGCTGACCCTTGTTAAAGCGGTGGATCTCATCGACAAAGAGGATGGTGGGGCGGTTGTCGCTCTCTTTCAGCAACCGGGCCTGTTCAACGATGGCCCTGATCTCCTTGACGCCGGCGAGCACGGCGGAAAAGAAGACAAACTCGGCGCCGGATTCCCGAGCCAGGATGCGGGCCAGGGTGGTCTTGCCGGTGCCGGGCGGCCCCCAGAGCAAGAGCGATGGCACGGCCTGCTGGTCCAGCAGGCGGGTAAGCAGCTTGCCTTCGCCCAGCAAATGGCCCTGGCCCACAAAATCAGCCAGGGTTTGCGGCCGCATCCTTTCGGCCAGAGGGGTGGCACCCTGGAGGCGGTTGCTTTGTTTAACGGTGGAAGTTTTCATTGTAATCAGGTTTGTAGTCTGAAGGTGTTTAGCCTTTTAGCAGTTTACCTATCAGACTACAGTCTAAAAAGCTAAGCAACCTGCCCCGCTATATCTTTTCCAACTTTTTTATTTTGGCCAGCATGTCGGCTGCCTTAACGTGCAAGTCAGCGCTGTCAGCGGTCAGCTTTACTGTCTCTTTCAGATGAAAGCGGGCCGACTCCACGTCGTCATCGAACCAGTAATAAAGGCCTAGGTGGTAATGGCCGGCCGCCTTGTCGCCCTGGTCGGCCATGATTTGACCGATCTGGTAGTGGAGACGCGAAAGGGTGGGCAGGGCCTGCAAGATTTCCTCGTACAGGGCCAGGGCCTCGGATTTTTTGCCATGTTGTTCCAGGGTTCTGGCCAGATAGAAGGCGGTATAGGCGCAGTCCGGCCGCAGTTCGCGGGCCTGGCGGAAGAGGGGCAGGGCCTTGTCGTACCTGCCTGATTCAAAAAAGATGCGACCCAGGTCGGTGCGCAATATGGAGCGGTCCGGCATGACCTCCATCACCTTGGCAAGTGTCTCCTCTGCCTTGTCGAATTGGGCGTTGACCAGGTAGGCCTGGGAGAGCCCATACATAAGCATGGGGTCTGGACGCTCCGTTTTCGTCTTCGGCAGGCTGGCGGCCTGGAGCTGGCTCAGAAGTTTGGCCGGATCACGGGTGATGGAGAGCAGCCGGTACTTCATGCGCTGGAAAGGGAAAACATCCTCAACCGGATAGCTGGTTTTAGACCCGCTCTCCAGGAGATCCTGAATATAGCCCATGCGCCGGTCAGGCTCGGGATGGGTGAGCAGATAGGGTGGAATATGGCTGGAATGGAGCACGTTTTCTCGGTGCATCTTGTGGAGCATGCCGACCATGGCGGCCGGGTTGCGGTTCATGGCGCGCATATAATCGTAGCCAAGCCGGTCCGCCTCTTCCTCATCCTCACGACTGTACATGAGCTGGGCGCTTTGTCCAGCCGCCATGCCGCCGGTAATCAGGGCGCCGCCCACGTCGCCGCTGCCCGAAGCGATTCCGGCCAGGACCAGGGCCAGGGTGGCGATGGTGATGGCCTTGGATTTTGCCCCCTGCTGGGCGATATGGCGGTGGACCACGTGCCCGGTTTCGTGGGCCATGACGCTGACAAGTTCGCCCTCGGTATCCATGGCATCGATAAGCCCGGTATAGACAAAGATGAGCCCCGAGGGCGCGGCAAAAGCATTGAATTCGTTTTTGTCGATGATGAAGAATTTATGCTGGAAGAAGTGTGAGTCCGCCTGCTTGAGGATGTCGTTGCCCAGGCCGGTGACGTATTGCAGCAGGTCTGGTTCCTCAATGAGGTTGAAGTTGTGGCGGACAATGGAGAACAGTTTCTCCCCAAGTTCCTGCTCTTCGCCCACGGTCAGGGCATGGGCCGTGCGGACACCCAGCAAGCCGAAACCAGGGGCCAGGGCCTGGGCCACCAGGGCGATAGTCAGCATCAACCAGCCGGCCCAGCTCAGCCTGGCATGGCAGCCGGGAAATGGTGATTGCTTCCCGCCTGGGAGGCAGGTATCATGCAACGGTTTTACATAGGTCATAAGGCGCCAATATACTCTAAAACAAGACGCTGGCAGCAAGGAAATAGTTCCGGAAAAAGGCGGCCGAAATAATTTTGCCATGCTCAGGGAACTGAAAATCACCAATCTGGTCCTTATCGACCATCTGGATATCTCCCTCGGGCCGGGGCTGACCGTGCTCACCGGCGAGACCGGGGCCGGCAAGTCCATTATTCTGCAGGCCATTCACCTGCTGGCCGGCGGGACAGGGGGGCAGGACCAGGTGCGCGGGCATGCGGTCGAGGCCGTGGTCGAGGCCCTGTTCGAACTGGACCCCGGCAGGGAGACCCTGCTGGCCGACATCCGTTCCCGCGGGGTCGAGGTGGAGGACTTCTTGATCATCAAGCGGGTGATCCCGGCGGCCGGCAAGAGCAGGTTCTACATCAACGGCTCTTTTGCCACTGCCGCCCTGGCCGGCGAGTTGCTGGAAAACCTCCTGGCCGTGGCCAGCCAGCACGAGCATCAGCAGTTGCTGGTGCCGCGCGCCCATCTCGATTTCCTGGACAACGCCGGCGGGCACGGCTCTTTGCGCGCCGCTTACGGTGAACTTTACGAACAATGGCATGCGTTGCGCCTTTTTCTTGCTGAACTTGAGGCCAAGGAGCAGGACAAGGAGCAGCGCCGCGACTTCCTTGCCTTCCAGTGCCGGGAGATCACCACGGCGAACCCGCAGCCTGGCGAGGACGAGGGGCTGGTTCTGGAACGGGAACGGTTCAAGTCGGCCCACGACCTCGATCGCCTTGGCCGGGAAGCTGTTTTTCTGTTGCATGGAACGGTGGCCGACAACCTGGCTTTGGCCCGCAAGAATGTCGCACGGATGGCGGAGTTTGACCCCGGCTTGGCAAAACTCAGCGAGCGGCTGGCTGGTGCTGGTTTTGAATTGGAGGATCTGGCCGGCGAACTAACTGGCTATGTCGGCGCTATTGCCACCGAGCCTGGCCGCCTCGAAGAGCTGTCGTCCCGGCTCGACCTCATCCAGAACCTTAAAAGAAAGTATGGTCCATCGCTGGACGAGGTCATTTCCCTTGGCCAACGCCTCCAGGTGGAACTGGCGCAGTTAGAGGAGATGGAGTCCAGGCTTGCCGAGGTGCGCGTTGAACTGGCCCGACTGGACGAGTCGGTGCTTGCCAAGGCCCGCGAACTCTCAAAGGCGCGGCGGGTTGTTGCCAAGGAGATCACCACCAGATTGCAGGCGGAGTTTGACACCTTATGTCTGGCCAACGCCCGCTTCGAGGTGCGTTTTGCCGGGGCGGAAGAGCCGGAACTGGCCGCCCTTAACCGTCGGGGTGGCGACCGGCCGGAATTTTTCTTTGCCGCCAATCCTGGTGAACCAATGCGACCCCTGGCCGGGGTCGCCTCGGGCGGCGAGCTGTCCCGCCTCATGCTGGGGCTGCGCTGCATCCTGGCCCATGGCGATCAGGTGGCCACCGTACTTTTCGACGAGGTGGACGCCGGCATCTCGGGCCGCGCCGCCGAGGCCGTGGCCGCCAAGCTGCGGGAGCTGGCCGGCCATCACCAGGTGATCTGCATCACCCATCTGCCGCAGATCGCCGCGCGGGCCCATGAGCACTTTCAGGTGGAGAAAAAGGTGGCCAACGACCGCACCACCAGTGTCATGCGGCCGTTGGTGGACGAAGAGCGGGTGCGGGTGCTGGCCGGCATGCTGGACGGCGACTCCGTATCTGGCAAGACCATGGACTATGCCCAGGAACTTCTGGCCAGGCATCAGGCGCGATGACAAAGAAGAAGACCATCGCCCTGGCCCTGCTTTCCGGCGGCCTTGATTCGCTGCTGGCCTGCCGGGTCGTCATGGCCCAAGGCATTGAGGTTCGCGCCGTCAAGTTCGTGACCCCATTTTTTGGCTACGAACTGCTCACCCGGCAAGAGTCGTACCGGCAAGAAGTTCTGAAAAAATATGGCATCAACGTCGAACTGTGTGACATCAGTACGGGCTATCTTGAACTGCTGCGCGGGCCGGCGCACGGCTTTGGCAAGAATTTCAACCCCTGCATCGACTGCAAGATCTTCATGCTCATTGAGGCCAAAAAGATGATGGTTGAGGCCGGCGCCTCCTGCATCATCACCGGCGAGGTCATCGGCCAGCGGCCCATGAGCCAGCGCCGCGACACCCTGCGGGTCATTGAGCGTGATTCCGGCTGCGATGGCATTCTGCTCCGGCCCCTGTGCGCCAGGAACCTGCCGCCCACCCGGGTGGAGGAGGATGGCCTGGTGGACCGGGCGCGACTGCTCGGCTTCAATGGCCGCGGCCGCAAGCCGCAGATGGACCTGGCCGCAACCTTCCAGATCACCGACTATCCGAGCCCTTCCGGCGGCTGCCTGCTGGCCGATGTCTCCTTGGGCCAGCGACTGGCGACCTTCTACCAAGAGCAGCAACAATTCACGGTAAACGACGTCTGCCTGCATCTGGTCGGCCGTCAGTTTCGCCTGCCGGGCGGAGGCTGGCTGGCCATGGGCCGCAATGACGCGGAAAACCAGCGCATTGAAAGTCTGGCCCAGCCGGGCGAGGTACGCCTGGGCACGGTGGATCGGCCCGGCCCCTTCGCCTTGCTGCGCTATGCCACGGACCCGGCCGACCGCTTGGCGGCAGCCGGCTTGATCGCCCGCTACGCGAAAAAAGGAGCGCAATGGCCGGATGAGGTGCTGGTGGCAATCAGCGCAGCCAACGGGGAGTCGGTAGAGGTGGTCGTGCCGCCCCTGGCCGAACAGGTGTATGGAAGGTGGCGCCGCTAGGGGTGACAGGGGAGAGATTGCTTGACACAACTCGGTAAAATTGCTAAGAGCAAAGTCGTAAAAAATCCCATTTTGCCGGCGTAGCTCAGGGGTAGAGCAACTGATTCGTAATCAGT
>DYDL01000153.1 GCA_020717925.1 Desulfocapsa sp. | reverse complement strand
AGTCTGTAGCCGTTTAGCCTGTTGGCAACTGAACTGGGCATGCCAGGCCTGGCATAACTGGTGGCCCTTTTGTTTTTTTGCTGACAGACTACAGTCTAAACAACCTGAACAGTTACAAATCTTTTTGCGCCAAGGCCACCGTGTGCTATGGTGCGGCAGTCTGATTCCGTCATTCTTACAAGGTCGTGCCGCCATGGATATGCTGTACATGCTTTTTCCGGTGTCCGGGGTCCACACCTGGGTGTTTCTTCCTCCCCTGGTGGCCCTGGTCGTTTCCGCCTTCACCTCCATGGGCGGGGTATCCGGGGCGTTCATCCTGCTGCCGTTTCAGATGAGCGTTTTGGGCTTTACCAGCCCGGCCGTCAGTTCCACCAACTTTGTCTACAACATCGTGGCCATTCCCAGCGGCGTGTATCGCTATTTCAAGGAAGGCCGCATGGCCTGGCCACTTACCTGGATCGTGGTGACCGGAACCCTGCCCGGGGTGTTTGTCGGCTATTATTTGCGGGTTTTTTACCTGCCTGACCCCCGCACCTTCAAGCTTTTCGTGGGCTGCGTCCTGCTCTATATCGGCGTTCGGTTGCTCTATGAGATTTCTGGCAAGGGCCAGGCCAGCAAGGCAAAGCTTGTTGCACTGGACAGAAAGTTCGCGGAGCGCAGCCGGTCGATGAAGGAGGCACAGTGTTCGCATACCGCGGCCGGCCTGCCGCCAGAGGCCGTGGTGCGGACCGTTAGTTTTACCTTGGCGCGGATGGAGTATGAGTTCTGGGGTGAGCGCTTCAGCTTCAGCGTGCCGGCCATGTTCCTGCTCGCCCTGGTTGTGGGCGTGGTCGGCGGCACCTACGGCATCGGCGGCGGGGCCATCATCGCGCCCTTTTGCGTGGCCGTCTTCGATCTGCCGGTCTACACCGTGGCTGGCGCCGCGCTGCTCGGCACCTTTCTGACCTCGGTGGTCGGGGTGATTTTCTACAGTGTGCTGCCTGCCGCGCCGGGCCTGTCCACCTCACCGGACTGGTTATTGGGAGGTCTGTTCGGCCTGGGAGGCTTTGCCGGGATGTACATCGGCGCCCGCTTGCAGAAATATGTGCCGCAGAAATTCATCAAAACCATGCTCGGTCTGTTGATTCTCTTCCTCGCCCTGCGGTATATTCAACAGTTTTTTTGGTGATGCGGGAACAGAGGTGCAAGCTGAAAGGGTGGTGTACTATTGCATGGACCGGTTGCAGGCCCGGGTTGTGGGGCTGCGCGGCCGGAAGCTAGCCGCTGGCCGCTAGCTTCATGAAAACAGTGTTATAGGAGGTTACGGATGCGTAGAATCATGATCCTTTTGTCCTTGTTGCTCCTGATGCCCGCCAGCCCGGCCTTGGCAGTGGAACCCATCCAGCCGGGTGAAACCCTTACCTTGAGCCGTTGCCTGGAAATAGCCGTGCAACAGCATCCCGTCCTCCGCGGGGCGACCGGAGCGATCGAGGTTTCTAGGAGCAGGGTCGAGCAGGCCAAGGCGCCTTATTATCCCCAGGTAGACGCGGCGGCCAGCTATAACCGGTTGACATCGGCCCTGCCCACAAGCCAGGCAGGGGTCAGCGATGACCCGATGGATCAGTATGCGGCCAACGTCACGGTGAAGCAACTGCTCTATGATTTCGGCAAGACCCCGAACCAGGTCGGGGTGCAGAGCGCCAATCTGGCGGCGGCCCAGGCCGATTTTCAGAATGTCGCCGATCAGGTGCTCTTCAACACCAAGCAGGCCTATTATGGCGTCCTGAAGGCGGCCAGAAACCGTGAGGTCGCCGTGGAGACGGTGAAGCAGTTCGAGCAGCACCTGAACCAGGCCAATAGCTTTTTCGCGGTAGGGACCAGGCCCAAGTTCGATGTCACCAAGGCCGAGGTGGATCTGAGCAACGCCCAGCTCAATCTGATCAAGGCGGAAAATGGTTTACGCATCTCCCGGGTGTTGCTCAATAACGCCATGGGGTTGACCAATGCCCCGGAGTACAACCTGGAAGACAATCTGGCCTTTGCCCCGTTTGGCCCGCGGCTTGAAGATGCCTTGCAGACGGCCTATGACAACCGGCCTGACCTTAAATCCGTGCTGGCCAAGAAGCTGGCGGCGGAGCGCACCATGCAGGTGGCCAAGACCGGCTATTATCCATCCCTCTCCGGAAGTGCCGCCTACACCGAGGCTGGGGACGGTTTTCCCCTGGAGAACGGCTGGAACGTGGGCGTGACCGTAAGCGTGCCAATATTCAGTGGTTTTCTGACCAGGAATCAGGTGCAGGAAGCTGGCGCCGCCATCAACGTCCAGAGCGCCAGCGAAGAGGGTTTGCGCCAGACGATTTTTCTGGAGGTCCAGCAGGCCTATCTGAATCTGCGGGAGGCCGAGGAGCGGATCAATAACGCGGCCCTTACCGTCAAACAGGCCGAGGAAAACCACGAAATCGCGACCGGCCGCTATACGGCCGGGGTGGGCAGCCCCATTGAGGTCACGGATGCGGAAGTTGCCTTGCTCAATGCCAAGACTACCCATATCGCGGCCCTCCATGATTATCGCATTGCCCAGTCCACCATTGAGAAGGCCATGGGCGAGAAGGGGAATGCCCAGCGGTAGGGCTGGAAATTTTGGTGGCGCTAGCAGACCTTTTGGGTTTTTATGACATAATCATAATCACTCTGGAAAAAGGTTGCAGGTGAGATACCATGAGCCAGACGGCCACCGTGCCCCATTCGTTGCTCTCCGCGACCATTGAACATTTGCAACATTTTGCCCCGTTTGATCGCATGGCCCAGGAGCATCTGACCTATCTGGTTAGCCACCTGCACCTTGGCTATTATCCCAAGGACGCGATCATCCTCACCCCGGAGCAGGGGGTGGCCCAGCGTTTCTATGTCATCAAGCAGGGTAGCGTGGTGGGCGAGCAGGTTGACGAGGGCAGGGGAGACGAGGAGGGGGTAAACTGGCAGCTCGTGCAGGGCGAATGCTTTCCCCTGGGGGCGCTGTTGGCCGTTCGTCCCGTGGTCAGCGTCTACCGGGCCGTCGAGGATACCTTTTGCTATGAATTCCGGGCAGAGCATTTTGCCGAACTTATCCGCCTCAGTCCAGCGTTCAGTGACTTCTGTACCCGGCGGATCGCCAACCTGCTGGAACAGTCCACCCTGGTTATTCAGGCGCAATACTCCCAGAAGAGCAATGCCCGGCAATCCTTGAGCACTGCCCTTTCCACTCTGATCCGACGGCAACCTGTAACCTGCCAGCCCGAGACCTCGATCCATGAAGCGCTACGGACCATGCAGGAGCAGCGGATCGGTTCCATCGCCATCACCGACAAGCACGGCAAGCCCGCTGGTATGTTTACCCTGGCTGATCTGCTGGACAAGGTCGCCCTCGCCCGGGCCGACATTTCCCAGCCCATTGGCACGGTCATGAGTACCGACCTCGTTACCCTTGCCCCCCAAGCTTTTGCCTGCGAGGCGGCCATGGCAATGGCCAGGCACGGGGTACACCATGTGCTGATCGTGGACAGACTGAAACTGGTTGGCGTCATCTCGGAAAAAGATCTCTTTGCGCTGCAACGCATCGGCCTGACCGAGATAAGTGTCGCCATTCACAATGCCACCACCATCGCCGCCCTGGTGCCGATCGGCCAGGATATCCGGCAACTGGCCCACAACCTGCTGGCCCAGGGGGTTTCCGCGGAGCAGCTCACCCAGTTTATCGCCACTCTCAACGATCTGCTGACGCAACGCATCATTGCCCTGGAGTGCGGAGAGGCGGGCCTGGAGGGGCTTGAATTCTGCTGGCTTTCCCTGGGCAGCGAGGGCCGCTATGAGCAGACCCTTAATACTGACCAGGATAATGGCATCATCTTCCAGGTGCCACCGGGCGGCCAGGCCGGGCAGATCCGCGCCGCCCTTTTGCCTATGGCGGGCCGCGTTAACCTTGCCCTGGCTGACTGCGGTTTTCCCCTGTGCAAGGGCAACATCATGGCGGGCAATCCGCAATGGTGCCTCAGTCTGGACGAATGGGACGCGAAGTTCGCGGCTTGGATCCAGCGCGGCGACGCGCCGGTGCTGCTGCAGGCGACGATCTGTTTCGATTTTCGCCCCCTTTATGGTGCAACGGCGCTGGCGCAGGAATTGCGCGCACGGTTGCACCAGAAGATCCGCGATAATCGTATGTTCCTGCGCCACATGGTGATGAATGCCCTGGAGAACCGTCCTCCCCTTGGGGTTATCCGCGACTTTGTGGTCAGCGACGCCGAGGAGTTGCCGCACAGCATGGATCTGAAGTTCAACGGCATCACCCCGTTCGTCGATGCCGCGCGTATTTACAGCCTGACGGCCGGGCTTAGCGAAACCAATACCCCCCGGCGTCTGCGTGGTGTCTGCGAGCAATGGCGCATGGAGCAGAAGCTGATAGACGCCTGGATCGATGCCTTCTTTTTTATTCAACTATTGCGGCTGCGCGTCCATCATCAGCAGCGCGAGCAGGGACGCCCTCTCTCAAACCGCGTTGACCCGGACACCTTGAACGATCTGGATCGCCGCATTCTCAAGGAGGCCTTTCGGCAGGCGCGCAAGCTGCAGGCCCTTCTTGAAAGGGATTTTCAATTTTGACCTTGTCACGTTTTTTCAAACCGCGGCTGGACCCTGCCCTGGTCCGGCGAATTGTGGCCTGGCGCCGGCGCCAGGCCCCGGAACTGGCGGTTGATGCGGCCAAGCTGCGCTGGGTTGTGGTGGATGTGGAAAGCAGCGGGCTCAACCCCTACAAGGACCACCTTCTCTCCATCGGCGCGGTCGCCATTCAAGACGGCCAGATCCGTCTGGACGATGGTTTCGAGACCGTGCTGCAGCAATCCCATGCCAGCGACACCGCCAATATCCTGGTGCATGGCATCGGTGGTCAACGCCAGGTGGCGGGTGAACCGCCGGATTTCGCCCTGACCCGCTTCCTGGAATACTGTGGCAAGGATCCAATCATCGCCTTTCATGCGGCCTTTGACAAGGCCCTCATCGGCCGGGCGCTGAACGGTGTGCTTGGCATTGACCTCGCCTCGCGCTGGCTCGATCTTGTCTACCTGGCGCCGGCCTTGTTGCCCGAGGACAAGGCGCGCTGCCACGACCTTGACGACTGGACCGCCTGCTTCGGCATCGTCAACCAGGATCGGCACAATGCCGTGGCCGACGCGCTGGCCACGGCGGAGCTGTTTCTGGCCCTTATCCAGAAAGCGCGGCTCCGCGCCATGAACCAGGCCATCGAGCTGATCAAGCAGGCCGAGGCGCAACGCTGGCTGGAAGAGAATCTTGCCAAGAGATGATGGATTATAAAGAGGATGTCCGGTCACCTGCAATCCATTCCATGAGGACGCGACATGGCTGATCCGAAAATGAACTGGGCCGCGATTGACAATGATCCGCGGTTTCAGGAGTTGCACCGCAAGAAGAGCGGGTTTTTGTGGACCCTGATGGTGGTCTCCATGATTTACTACTTCATGCTGCCGATCATGGCTGCCTATTTTCCGGAACTTTTTAAGATCAAGGTCTGGGGGCCAATGAACGTGGGTCTGCTGTTTGCCCTGTCCGAATTCGTGGTTGCCGGCGCGATTGCCGTGATTTATGCGCAACGCGCCAACCAGGAATTCGACCCCATGGCCCAGGATATCATCGAGCGTGCGCACACGCTTAAGGGGTGATTCGATGCAGAGCTTATTGCCGAGATGTTTTGCAATCGTCCTGGGGCTGGGCGTTGCCCTGTTGCCCGTTGTGGCCTCGGCCGCGGATACCGGCGCGGTGGCGCCCCAGTACCGGATCTTGACCTTTCTGATGTTCGGGGCCATTATCAGCCTTACCCTTTATATTACTTTCTGGGCAGCAAAACATACCCACAGCACGGCGGAATTTTACGCCGCCGGGCGTACCGTTTCCGGCCTGCAGAACGGCTGGGCCATTGCCGGGGATTATCTCTCGGCCGCGTCCTTCCTGGGAATAGCCGGTCTGATCTCGCTGAACGGTTACGATGGCTTCATGTACTCGGTCGGTTTCCTGGTGGCTTACATCACCGTGCTTTTGGTCATCGCCGAACCTTGCCGAAACATCGGCAAGTACACCCTGGGCGACATCCTCGCCTTCCGCAACCATCCCAAGGCCGCGAAAACCGTGGCCGCCCTTTCCACCATCACTGTCTCCACCTTTTACCTGATCGCGCAGATGGTGGGCGGCGGCGTGCTGGTCAAGACCCTGATCGGTATAGAGTACGAGGTTTCCGTGGTCGTGGTCGGTGTCCTGATGCTCTCCTATGTGGTGTTCGGCGGCATGAAGGCCACCACCTGGGTGCAGATCGTCAAGGCGGTGCTGCTGGTGCTGGCCTCGGTTCTGCTGGTCTTTTTTGTCTGGGCTCCCTACGGGTTTTCCATGCCCGCCTTTTTGACCGCGGTGGTCACCGATGAAAAGGTCATCGCCCGCGTGGCCATGCTGCTGGGGGACTCGTCCAGCAATATGACCCCGGCGCAACTGGGACAGCGCTTTCTGGAACCGGGTCTGCTGCTGCGGGATCCGCTTGATCAGATCAGCCTGGGCATGGCGCTGGTGCTGGGCACCGCCGGCCTGCCGCATATCCTGATGCGGTTTTTCACCGTCCCCACGGCCCAGGAGGCGCGCAAGTCGGTGATTTGGGCCATGATCATCATCGGCGGCTTCTACGTCTTGACCCTGTTTCTCGGCCTGGGCGCGGCCATCAATGTGGGCGCGGACAAGATTGCCACGTTTGACAAGGGCGGCAACATGGCGGCGCCCCTGCTGGCCCAGTTCATCGGCGGCGGCGCGGATTCCCTGCTTGGCAACCTGTTCCTCGCCTTTGTGGCGGCGGTGGCATTTGCCACTATCGTCGCGGTGGTGGCCGGCCTGGTCCTCGCCTCGGCCTCGGCCATGGCCCATGACATTTACGTGGGAGTCATCCGCGGCGACCACGCCAACCCGGATGAACAGGTAAGGGCGGCCCGCATCTCGGCGCTTATCGTCGGCGTGGTCGCCATCGGGCTGGGCATCATGGCCAAGGGGCAGAACGTCGCCCACCTGGTGGGGCTCGCCTTTGCCGTGGCCGCCTCCTCCAACCTGCCGGCGGTGGTCATGACCCTCTACTGGAAACGCTGCAACACCGGCGGCATCGTCCTAGGCATGGTGGTGGGCGCAGTGACGGCCATCGGCCTGGTCATGGTTTCTCCCAACATGACCTATCCGTTGCAGAAGATCGGTGCGGCCAACAAGGTATTGCAAGGCGAGCCCGCCCAGGGCGAGGTGCCGGCTAAACTTGGCCTCCTGGCAACACTGCAAGTGGACAAGGACATGCTGGCCACGCTCCTCGATCCCGCCAAGCAGGCCGCGGTGAGCAAGGAAATCGAAACGCTGAACCAGGAGATCGAGGCGGCCCGGGACGAACTCAAGAAGTACGAAGGCCGGTCCACCAGCCTTGTCGGCCTTAAGGAGCCCATCTTCATGATGAAGAACCCAGGCATTGTCTCCATCCCGGCCGGCTTCATCTGCGTGATCGTCGGTTCCCTGCTCTTTCGGGACCGGCGCGCCGAGGAGAGGTGGGATGAACTCTACGTGCGCC
>DYDL01000439.1 GCA_020717925.1 Desulfocapsa sp. | reverse complement strand
GCTGGCCATGTGGCGGGGCGAGGCCGAAAAGGTTTTGACCCTCTCCCTGCGGCCGCCGGAAGAGGATGCCCTGGCCCTGTTGCGCAAGAGATTTGTCAAAGATGACAACTGGCCGGGACAGCAGGTGACCCTGGCCGTTGACGACAGTTACAAGCGGCTGTTCGCCCCGTCCCTGGAAAACGAACTGCGCGCCACGCTGAAGGAAAAGGCGGACCAGGAGGCGATCAAGGTCTTTGTCGCCAATCTGCGGGAACTGCTGCTCGCTTCGCCCTTGGGCCGCAAACGGGTCATGGCCCTGGACCCCGGCTTTCGCACCGGCGCCAAGCTGGTCTGCCTCGATGGTCAGGGCAAACTCATCCATCATACCACCATCTATCCGACCCTCTCCGCTCGCCAGAGCGAGGAGGCCGGGCAGACCGTTATCGAGCTGTGCGCAAAGCACGGGATTGAGGCCATTGCCATCGGCAACGGCACGGCCGGGCGGGAGACCGAGGCCTTTGTCCGCAGCCTCAAGCTGGCAGCGGATATGATCATCACCATGGTCGATGAGAGCGGGGCCTCGATCTACTCGGCCTCGGAGATTGCCCGGGCGGAGTTCCCGGACCATGACCTGACGGTGCGCGGCGCGGTCTCCATTGGCCGCCGCCTGCAGGATCCCCTGGCCGAACTGGTAAAACTGGACCCCAAGGCCATCGGCGTCGGCCAATACCAGCACGACGTCAACCAGGCGGCGCTGAAGAAAAGCCTGGAAGACACCGTGGCCAGTTGTGTCAACCTGGTCGGCGTGGAATTGAACACCGCGAGCGCACCGCTGCTTACCCATGTCTCCGGGCTGGGGCCGGTGCTGGCCCAGAATATCATCGACTATCGCAATGAGCATGGCCCATTCAGCAGTCGGAACCAGTTGCTCAAAGTCCCGCGGTTGGGGAAAAAGGCTTTTGAACAGTGCGCCGGTTTTCTGCGGATCAACGGCGCGGTAAATCCCTTGGACGCCAGCGGTGTGCACCCGGAGCAGTACCGCATCGTCGAACTGATGGCCAGGGATTGCAACGGCCGGATCAGCGACCTGCTCGAACAACCAGAGACCCGGGCAAAAGTCGAACTTGCGCGCTATGTGACCGCGACAGTGGGGCTGCCGACCTTGACCGATATCATGGTTGAGCTTGCCAAGCCGGGCCGCGACCCCAGGGCAACTTTCACCGAATTCGCCTTTACCGCGGGCATCAACAGCATCGCCGACCTGCGACCCGGCATGCGGCTGCCGGGCATCGTCACCAATGTCACCAAGTTCGGGGCCTTTGTCGATATCGGCGTGCAC
>DYDL01000438.1 GCA_020717925.1 Desulfocapsa sp. | reverse complement strand
GCGCACGGTATTTGATGGTCCCGCGTTCACGCTATTCGATGGGCGGCGTCCTCGGTCGTTGGGTTCGCGGGCTCATCGTTGTGCTGCCGATCGAGAGCGTCCGCGTTCGGGCGTTGCAGGCACCGCGAAGACCTCCAGATAGAGCTTCTCGTCGAGCTGGTGGGCATCGCATCGAATGCCTGCGTCGAGGAGTTCCCCGGCCATCGTCATCAAGATCCTGTAGTTGCCCGCCGCGTGTTCGGTGAGCGTCGACATCAGTTCTGGCGTCATCAGGTGAGAGTTGCCGGCCTGGGCCAGGCCATGCCGCAAGCCCTCGAGGAGCTCCTGCGGCGTGGCTGGCTGGAGCATCAGGCGCACCCGGATGCGGCTGCCGAGGGGCAGGAGTTCTGGCGCGCGAAACTTCTCGGTCAAGCGCGAGTCTCCACCCAGGACGACGGTCAACAGACAGCGGGAATCGAGGTCGGCCGCGCAGAGCAAGCGCAGCTCGTTGAGGATGCTCGGTTGCATCTCCTGCGCTTCGTCGATCACCAGGACGGGCCGCATGAGAGCCGCCTCGATATGGGTCAGCCAGCGCTCACGCAGCAGGCGGGTTCCGGCCCAGCGGTTGTGGGGAGAGAGCTGGACCTGGAAGAGATCTCCCAGTTCGCGATAGAAGTCATGGAGGCTGGCCTGCGGGCGGGTCAGGATGCCGACCGTCAATTCCCCGCGCGCGCGGAGCTTGTCGACGAGCAGGCGCAGGGTGATCGACTTGCCGAGGCCCGGCTCCCCGGTCACCAGAGCGAAGCCGCCCTGGCCGACCAGGTTCTCGACGCGCCAGCAGAAGTTCTCGAGCTTGGGCGTGAGTAAGAAGGCTTCGAGTGGGATCTCGGGCGAAAAGGGGTTCCACTTCAGGCCATACAGGGCCAATAGTTTCTGGTTCATCGGTTCTCCTTGGGATGTGCGTCTGGCGCCACCTCGGTGTCGGTTTCGGTTTCGCGCTGGGGCAGATAGGCGGGCGGCAGCCCGGTGGCTGCGTACTCGGCGATGAGCTGTTGCAACAGCGGCGCCATGCCGCTCGGACGAGGCGCCCCCTCGCCCGCCAGCGGGCCGAGCGGCGTCAGCGTTCGGCGGCTGCCGTCGGCGTTCTTGGCCTTGTCCAGGGGGAAGAGGCGGCACAGCAGCTCGCCGCTGCGTTCGTCCGTGAGGTAGACATGGGTCAGATCCCAGGCCGCGTAGCGCAAGGTCAGACGTCTCAGAGTGCGGTAGCGGCAGGGGATCTCGAAGCGACGGCCATCGAGGGTGATCGTGCCATCAGATCGCCGCTGCGTACGTCTGAGCTCCGTGGTGAAAGCCAGGCGCAGGGCCTGGCTGTCC
>DYDL01000437.1 GCA_020717925.1 Desulfocapsa sp. | reverse complement strand
GGACGTTATCCGGCAATATGGACGGCTCATATTTTTCGAGAGGAGAGGGACGGTTAACTGGTATTGTGGTACAGGGCCGCCTGCGCGGTGGCGGTGTCCTTGGCCAGAAGTAGCTTAGTGGGTCACGATAGCGTCAGCACCCACATGGCAGGCGGAGTCCACGGCAGAACCAGCAAGAGAAAACTCTGACCATTTCCGCATGGAATATATCCTACTTTACATTTGGTAAAACTAAACGTATAGTACACTTTATGTTTCCCCGACCTTTTTGGCTGCATAGAATTGAGCAAGCGTGGCAGGAGGCCCCCATCGTCTGGCTGTGCGGGGTGCGCCGTAGCGGCAAGACCACGCTGGCCCATGCCCTGGGCGATGACCGGATCGTCTACGTCAACTGCGACCTGCCGATGGTGGCGGAGGAGGTGCGCGACCCGGAACTCTTCTATCGCGGCTGCGACAAACCGATCGTGGTTTTTGATGAGATCCACCAACTCGCCGATCCTGCCAGGCTTCTTAAAATCGGCGCCGACCTCTTCCCGCACCTGAGAATCCTCGCCACGGGTTCATCCACCCTGGCAGCAAGCCGGAAGTTCAGCGACACCCTTACCGGCCGCAAACGCACCGTGCATCTGCTGCCGATCCTGCTGGATGAACTTTCCAACTTCGGCGGGGTTTCGTTGCAGAAGCGCCTTCTGCACGGCGGCCTGCCACCAGCGCTGCTTACCGAGGCCAAACAGCCGGCATTTTACCGCGAGTGGATGGATTCGTTTTTTGCCCGCGATATCCAGCGGCTTTTCGGCTTCCGCGACATGAACCGTTTTAACACCCTTTTTGAATATGTCATGCGCCAGAGCGGGGGGCTGCTGGAACTCAGCAAGACCGCCTCGGCAGTAGGCATTTCCCGTCCCACGGTGGAAAGCCACCTGCGCGCCCTGGAAATCACCCATGCCGTCACCCTGGTCCGCCCCTTTTTCGGCGGTGGGCGGAACGAGATTGTCAAGATGTCGAAGTGCTACGCCTTTGACACCGGATTCATCAGCTTCGCCCGCGGCTGGGATCCGCTGCGTCCCGATGACTATGGGGCGCTCTGGGAGCATGTCGTGCTGGAACAGATGCTGGCCCGCTTTCCCGAGCAACAGGTGTGCTACTGGCGCGACAAGGGTGGCCGGGAAGTTGACTTCGTGCTGGCTCGCAACCGCGACGAGGTGGATGCCATTGAGTGCAAATGGGATCCTGGCGCGTTCGATCCAACCGCCATGCAGATGTTCCGCACCTGGTACCCCACCGGTCGCAACTACCTGCTGACGCCTTCCGGCGCCACAGCCTATACCAGGCGATATGGCAA
>DYDL01000436.1 GCA_020717925.1 Desulfocapsa sp. | reverse complement strand
CCAGTAGCCATCGCAACGCTGGCTACTGGCTGGGGGGGAGATTGTCTTCGTGTTGCGTGTTGACGAGGTAGAGTGGCGTGCTGAGGGCGGAAAGACAAGCAGAACTGGCATGCGGGGGTGAAGCTCCGCCGTGGGGCACGGCTCTGCCCGTCCCCGCAGGGGTGCCCCGAAGGGGCAAGGGCAGAGCCGTGCCCCACGGCGGAAGAGTTGCTACATGGCCCCGCTCTTCACGAGGCACAAGCAAGGAAGGCGGCCATCTTCTCCCTTGGCGTGAGCCATCCCAGACACTTCCGAGGCCGGTCGTTCAGAAATGTGTCGATCCGCTTGAGTTCCGCCTTGCCGATTCCACAGAAGGACGACTTCTTCGGGTGGAGTCTGCGGATCAGGCCATTGGTGTTTTCGTTCGTGCCCCGTTCCCAGGAGTGGTAGGGCTTGGCGAAGAACACGTCCATGCCTGTCGAGCGCGCCAACTCCTCATGCCGGGCAAACTCCTTGCCGTTATCGAGCGTCAGACTCAGGCGAGACTCTTGCGGCAACGTCTTGAACGAGGCGCAGATCGCCCGCGTGACCTCTTCAGCTTCCTTGCTCCCGGTCCAACCGATCAGCGAGAACCGCGTGTTGCGCTCCACCAAGGTGACCAAGTTGCCCGTCTCATGCGCTCCGTTGATCAGGTCGCCTTCCCAATGCCCGACGCTCCCCCGCGTCTCCACCTCGACCGGACGGGTGTCGATCATGCGCTGGTTGGGTATCCTCCCTCGTCCTCGCCCGTCCTGGCGTGGACAGCGTCGCCGGCGCTTGCGGTGGGCGCGGGGCAGGCTCTTCCACAGCGTTCCACCGGCCTTGGCGTCGGCGTAGATGTACTTGTAGATCGTCTCTTTGCACACCCAGGCGCGCCCCTCCAACCGGGCGCGTTGACCGATGATCTCCGGTGTCCAGCCATCGTTCAGCCGCGCTTCGGCATCCAGCCTCACCACCTCGGTGAACCGCCGCGGTCCCGGCCGCTTGGCCCTCTCTGTCGCCTTCCAGTGCGCCTGCTTCGGCCGGTACCCTCGCTTGCCTCGGTTCCGCAACAGCTCCCGGCTGATGCTGCTCGCCGCCCGGCCCAGCCGCCGAGCCATCTCTCGCACTCCACATCCTGCTCGACGCCAACGGTACACCAGTCTACGTTCTTCTCCGGTCACGCGCTTGTAAGCCATGTCGCTCCTCGTGTCTTGCAACCGAAGAGTCTAGCTTGCCGCGTGACCTTTCTGCATCACAAGTGTTG
>DYDL01000435.1 GCA_020717925.1 Desulfocapsa sp. | reverse complement strand
AGGTGAAGGATTTCTGGCGGATGACCGACATGATCGGTTATGGCACCATGGGCAGCCTGATAAGTGCTAATATGAAATATCTTATGTCACCCGCAGGAGGAAGCTTAACTCAGCAGCAGGCCCAAGGTCAAACTCTGTTCATGCCCATGTATGCTGGTAGTGGTACGTCCCATACTTATTTTTCTGAGGCGAGTAAATATA
Organism: Desulfocapsa sp.; assembly: GCA_020717925.1. Taxonomy (GTDB): domain Bacteria; phylum Desulfobacterota; class Desulfobulbia; order Desulfobulbales; family CG2-30-60-27; genus CG2-30-60-27. The sequence goes on along the minus strand of DYDL01000435.1, from coordinate 1,153 downwards.
TTGATTTTGCTAAGAATAGCACAGGTAAGTACGTGCCCGTCCTTGACCCGGATGGCAACCCTGTTCTCATGCCGCTGCTACGTGAGGAGAGCAACGACAACTCTTGGACCAATCGTTTCCGTATCAACATGGGCGCCGACATTGCCAAGGGTTTGAAGTTCACCGGCCGTCTGGCCGTGTATAAGGACTGGGCCACCAGCGACACCGCGGCCACGGCCAATGACGCCAACCGTGCCCATGTCCCTGGCGATACCAACCTCAAGCTGGACCGCGCCTATATCGACTGGATTCCAGAACTGCCCTTCCCTCTGGCCATCACCTTCGGCCGGCAGCCCTCCTCCGAGGGCCCTGGTAACGAGTTCAAGGAGAACAAGCTGCGCCAGTCCACCTATCCGGCCCTTATATTCGACGGCGAGTCCGACGGCGTGGTCACCACCCTGGGTCTGGAGCGTTATACCGGCCTGAAGAGCGCCGCGGTTCGTGCTTACTATGCCAAGGGCTTTCAGTCCAATGACGACTACAGCATCTTTCTGGACAATCAGCGTCAGGATCTGAGTGACACCAACGTCTACGGCGCCTTCTTCGAGACCGAGGTGCCCGGGTTGCAGGACAGCCTGTTGGTCTTGAGCTATGTCCAGGGCAACGACTTCCCGGACATGTTTGAGAACAAGGTGACCCTGGGTGACATGGATCTGTATGGCGCCCATCTTCAGGCCGGCAATATCATGAGCTCCGGGTTGGACCTCTTCTGCTCCCTGGGCATGAACGTTACCCATCCGAACGGGAATATCTATGATATGACCGCTCAGAATCCCTTGAACGGGGATATCCTCATTGATCCTAGAACCGGCGAATTCCTTACAATTCCCATGGGTGGTCTCTTCACCAGCACGGAAGGGGACGAAGAAAGCCAGACCGGTTATGCCGTCTATGCCGGTCTGCGCTACACCTTACCGGTGGAGGCGCTCAACAAGGCCAAGCTTGGCTTTGAGTACAATCACGGCACCAAGTACTGGTTCAGCTACACCTGGGGTTCCTCTGAACTCTACAACAAGTTGGCCACCCGCGGCAGTGTTTATGACTTTTATTACCTGCAGCCCTTCAATGATCAACTCTTCATGAGGACCGGCTATACCATGGTTGATTATGACTA
>DYDL01000434.1 GCA_020717925.1 Desulfocapsa sp. | reverse complement strand
GTCCTGCGTTGCCGCCGTTCCACATAGCGGAAGGCCAGGCCGCCCATGCTAATATCAATGATCTGGCCCATCTGGAAATCTACGGCGAACAGGCCGGAGATTACATGAAAGCGCGGGTCGTGCCGTCGCTCCTGGCTCAGGGCTTGGCTGGTGTCCATGGCTGCTTTTCTCCTGCGCGGAAGGTGTCGTCGGAGGCCCAAGGAAACGTGCTTCCATACCATTATGACAGCACAGCAGGCTTGTGCCTGTCAAGAAAAAATCAAGATATGGGGCTGGCTTGGCTGGCGAGTTTGGCAATGAATGCCCGGACGTTGGCGGCCGCCGCCATGGCGTCCCGTTGCTCCAGGGCCTGCGCCCCGAACAGGGGTGGCCCGACACCCAGTGCCCGGGCTCCGGCCGCGAGATAGTCGCTGGCATTGTCGCCATCGACGCCCCCCACCGCCACCAGGGGGGCGTGGTCAAAGGGGCCAAGCAGGTCGCGGATATAGCGGGGCCCACCCATGGCGCGGCAGGGGAAAACCTTGATGAGGTCGGCTCCGGCCTGCCAGGCGGCGAAGACCTCGGTGGGGGTGAGGGCGCCGGCCACCAAGGGGATTTGGTGGGAACGGGCCAAGGCAATCACCTCCAGGTCCAGGTTCGGGGTAACCAGGAACATGGCGCCGGCCGCCACGGCCCGCTCCGCCTCCGGCACGTTGCGGATCGTGCCCATGCCCAGCAGATGGCCCTTTGGCACCAGGGGCAGGTTGTCGGCAACCATGCGCTCACCGCCGGGGGTGTTCAAGGTCACCTCCAGGGCCTGCAGGCCAGCGCCAAAGGCGGCACCCATGAGGTCGGGGAAAAAGGCGGGGTCCACCCCCCGCAGGATGCCGATCACCGGTACGCGCAGGTTCATGCTGTTCTCCTGTCAGGCAGATTCGAGGTTGGGATCGGCCGGGGCCAGCAACTGGCGCAAGGCGGCGTCTAGAGTGCTCTGCAGCCGGTCGAGCTGGCGCTGCTGGCCGATCAGGGCCTCGTTCAGTTCGGCCAGGGCCTGTTCCTGAAAGGCGACTCGGGTTTCCAGTTCAATGATGCGTTTTTCCATGGCACTCTCCTCGTAGCTGCCTCTTTATCTTACCCTTTCCGCATGACGGATGCACCCCGCTTGTGCTAAGCTGCCGGCTAGCGGTTAAGGCAGACGGGGGAAGGGCGGACAGATGGGTTGGAAGGCGACATTCAGGGCTTTTTTGTGGTTTTTTCTGCCGGGAGGCCTGCTGTTCTGCCTGGGCCTGGCCTTTGCCCTGGTGGCCCGGTTTCAGCCCCTGGTGCCCGGCATTGCCGCCATCGCCCCCTATGCGGTGCTGGCGGTTGCTACCCT
>DYDL01000013.1:15173-31352 GCA_020717925.1 Desulfocapsa sp. | reverse complement strand
CGGCTTGACCATGAGGATGTCGGCGCCCTCCTCCACGTCCAGGGTCGCCTCGCGCATGGCCTCCCGCACGTTGGCCGGGTCCATCTGATAGGAACTGCGGTCGCCGAACTGCGGCGCGCAGTCAGCGGCCTCGCGGAAAGGCCCGTAGAAGGCCGAGGCGTATTTCACCGCGTACGACATGATCGGCACCCGGGCAAAATCCTCCTCGTCCAGGGCGGCGCGGATCTCACCCACCCGGCCGTCCATCATGTCGGAGGGCGCCACCATGTCGGCGCCAGCCCGGGCATGGGAGACCGCCGTCTTGGCCAGGATTCCAAGGGTGGCGTCATTATCCACCTCCTGTCCGACCAGGATGCCGCAATGGCCGTGCGAGGTATACTCGCACAGGCAGACGTCGGTCGAGACCATCATTTCCGGCGCCTTGTTCTTCAGCTCCTTGATCGCCCGCTGGATAATGCCGTCCGCGGCGTGGGCCCCGGACGCGCTCAGATCCTTCTTGTCCGGCAGGCCGAAGAGGATGACGTTCTTGATCCCCAGCGCCAGGCACTCCTTGGCCTCCTGGCCCAACTGGTCCACGGAGATCCGGTCAATGCCGGGCATGGAGCCGATGGGAGACCGCACTCCCTTGCCCGTGGTCACGAACAACGGATAGACCAGATGGTCTGGTGCCAGGCTGGTTTCACGGATCAGGGCGCGAAAGGTTTCATTGCGCCGCATCCGTCGCGGCCGATAGTCGGGAAACACCATGTCGTTCTTCTCCTTCTCTTCTTCCTTGAGCTTTCAGCCTTCAGCTTTGAGCCTTGAGCTTCTTAGAGTTTAAACACACTCTCCACATAATCGTTGATAAAGGCAGCGGGGTGTTCCACTCCCTCCCGGGTAATGACCACCTTTTCACCCTCCTGGCGCTGGCTGAGCAGACGCAGGCCATACTCAAAGGTCTTATACAAGGTTTCGCAGAGGATATGCAGTGTTGCCGTGGAGCGGGGCTTCCTGGCCAGGAGGTAATCCACCGCATCCTCACTGAACTCGACCGAGATATCGCACTGCTCGGTCATATACTTGGCGCACTTGCCGAGCTCGTCAACAAGCGCTATGAAAAAATCACAGACATCCAGCGGGTCGGCGCCCTCCTGCTGACATTGTTCCGCCATCATGGCCAGCCGTGCCGGAGTCAGTTCCACCCCGTGCTTTTCAAGATACCCGCCCAGGGTGCGGCGGATAAAATCTATCAAACACTGCTGTTCCTGACCGGCAAGCTCCTGGTGACGCTCGCGGACGCACGCGCGCATCTCGGCACTGACAAGAAGCTTACCCAATTCCGCCGCCGGCTGCCGCACCATGTCAACCGTGACCACCAGATGGCTGATATCGGTTGATGGCAGCTTCTTCTCAAAAGGCAACAGAACCTTTTCGATGACACTCACCAGCCCGCGGGCACCGGTCCTTTCCTGACTGGCAAGTACGGCGATCTCCCGGCATGCCTCGTTCTCGAACAGGATGCTGATGCCGTAGGCCTGAAAATCCTGCTTCTTGCCCACGACCACCGCGCTGTTGGGGTTGATCAGAATGGTGTAGAGATCCTCCACCTCCAGGGCGTCAAGGATGGCGAGCACCGGCAGGCGGCCGACGAACTCACTTTCAAAGCCGAACTCGATGAGATCCTCGGCCTTCACCAGTTTCAGCAGCTTGACCGCCTCGTCCTTCGAGGTGATGTTGCCCTCAAAGCCCATGCCCTGGCGCTGGGTGCGCTTTTTGATGATCGCCTCCAGGCCGTCAAAGGCGCCGCTCATGATAAACAGGATATTACGGGTGTTCACCACTCTTTTCTCGCGTTTGCCAGTGGCGCGGTAATGCTCCATGGCCTCGATCTGGGAGATGGGATCGTGCGGCACCTTGAGTTCAACCTCGGTCTCCTCCATGGGTTTCAGCAGGGCGCGCTGTACCCCGGTGCGGGAGACATCAAGGCCTAGACGATTCTGGCTGGCGGCGATCTTGTCGATCTCGTCCACGTAGATGATACCGTACTGGGCCCGGTCGATATCGCCGTCGGCCTGCCGCACCAGATCCCGTACCAGATCCTCGACATCACCGCCCACATAGCCGGTCTCGCTGAACTTGGTGGCGTCGCCCTTGACAAAGGGCACGCCCAGCCGCTGAGCAATGAGCTTGATGAGATAGGTCTTGCCAACGCCTGTGGGGCCGACGAGCAGCACGTTGCTCTTTACCTGACCCACACTGGTCTTGCCCAGGCCGGTACGCTCCAGCATATAGCGGATCTTGTTGAAATGGGTGCAGATCTTCGTGGCCAACACCGCCTTGGCCTCATCCTGCCGCACCACGTACTCATCAAGAAAGGCCACCAGTTCCTCAGGGTTGAGGTTAAAATGGAAAGGTTCCTTTTTCTGGACATCGCCCTTGGCGCTTTCCGGCGCTCCATCGCTCTTGGCCTGAGGAAACAGACCAGTGGAGATGATCTTGACCTGCTCCCCGTACTTGCGCGATAGGTAGTCGGAAAGCTCCTTTTCCAGTTCCTTCTGACTCGGCAGACTCTTCTTGATATCAGACATATTCCCCGCGGGTGAGGCCTACGCCGCGCCCGTCCTTATAAGCATTCCACGTTCATCTAGCTTTCAGCCTTCAGCTCTCTTCCATGTCCAGCGCCTTCAGCTTCTTGTGCAAATGGCTGCGCTCCATGCCGATGGCCTCCGCGGTCTGCGAGATGTTGCCCTGATGATCCTGCAGCAGCACCCGCAGGAATTCACGTTCAAAGGCCCGTTTGGCCTCCTTGAAATTCTTTAACCGGTAAAGGCCTGGCTCAACCGCTGCCACTCCATGCGGCCCGGCCGTCCGCACCGGCAAAAGGCCAAGAATGGTTGCCCTGGAAATTTCTTCCTCAGGGTTCATTATAACCACTCTTTCGACAAAATTCCGCAGCTCCCGCACATTTCCCGGCCAGGGGTGGCTGCTCATGGCCTGCAAGGCCTCGGCGGTAAATTTCTTCCGGCCAAAGCCCTTGCTGGCAAACTCCCGCGTGAACTCCTCGACAAAAAGCGGCAGGTCATCCAGCCTCTCGCGCAGGGGCGGCACCATCAGCGGCACCACATTCAAGCGCCAGTAAAGGTCGGCACGAAAATTTCCAGCCGCCATCTCCTGTTCAAGATTCTTGTTGGTGGCGGCCAGAACCCGTACATTCACCGAGATGGTCCGCGTGCCACCGACTCGCTCGAACTTCTGCTCCTGCAAAATCCTCAAAATTTTGGCCTGGGTCTTCAGGCTCATGTCAGCGATCTCATCTAAAAACAAGGTGGAGTTGTCGGCCTGATCGAATCGCCCCTTTCTGGCCGTGGTGGCGCCGGTAAAGGCCCCCTTCTCATGCCCGAAGAGTTCGGATTCAATCAGATCCTCGGGGATGGCGGCACAGTTCACCTCCACCATGGGCACCTGTCCCTTGCCGGAAAGGCGATGGATGGTCTGAGCCACCAGCTCCTTGCCCGTGCCATGTTCGCCGGTGATGAGCACCCAGGCATCGGTGGGCGCCACCCGCGCGATCTGTTCCTTGAGCCTGACCATGACCTCCGAGTTGCCGGTAAGCGTTGGCGCCTGGCCCGCCTTTTGCCGCAACATCTGGTTCTCCTGCTCCAGCCGCGCCAGATTCAAGGCATTGTTGATAGAGAGCAGGATCTTGTCATAAGAGGGTGGTTTCTCGATAAAGTCATAGGCCCCCATCTTGGTGGCCTTGACCGCGGTGTCAATGCTGCCGTGGCCGGAGATCATGATCACTGGCAGGTTCTGACCATCGGCCTTGAGCCGTTGCAGTGCCTCCATGCCGTCCATGCCCGGCATCCAGATATCGAGCAGCACCAGATCGATGTCGCCCTCGGCCAGCAGGGGAAAGGCCTCTTCGGCACTCTCGGCCAGCACCGGCAGAAAGCCCTCGTCAACAAGGATGCCGGCCAACGACTCCCGGATACTGGCCTCGTCGTCCACGATCAAAATTTTTTTTGCCATGTCAGCACCTGTGTAAAGCTGGTCAGCCCTGGGGCTCTTCCATAAAGGGCAGTTCCACGATGAAACGGGCGCCATGCGGCGGGTGGTCCTTTACCCGGATATAGCCACCGTGATCCGCGACCACCGTGCTGGCAATGGCCAGGCCCAGGCCAGTGCCGCTCTTCTTGGTGGAAAAATAGGGCTCAAAGAGCCGCAGCTTATCCTCGTCGCGCACCCCGGGGCCATTGTCCAGAACCTCGAAAAAAACGAGCCGCTGACTGGCATCAAAGCGCACCACCACCTCGATCACCCCGCCCTTATGGAGCACTGCCACCGCATTATCCAGCAGGTTGATGAGCACCCGCTGCATCTGCTTGGCGTCAAAATAAAACGGTGGCACCTCATCGACCACGGTCAGGCGGAACTCGATATGCTTGTGGGCCTGCCGGTACAGGGCAATGGCCTCCTCCACCATGGCGCTCAGGCGGTTTCTCTCCTTCTGCACCGCCGGCATCCTGGCAAAGTTCGAGAATTCGCTCACCAGCCGTTTAAGTTCATCCACCTGGCTGATGATGGTTCTGGTGCACTGGTCAAAGACCTCGTCGCCCGCTGCCAACTGGCCCAGGTATTTTTTGCGCAACCGCTGGGCGGAAAGCTGGATGGGGGTAAGCGGGTTCTTCACCTCATGGGCAATGCGGCGGGCCACCTCCCGCCAGGCCGCCATGCGCTGCGCCTTTTCCAGCTCGGTCAGGTTGTCGAAGACCAGCACCATGCCCACTGGCTTGCCCTGCTCGTCCTCCAGCCGGGTGAGGTTGAGACGCAGGGAAAAGGATTCGTCACCGATACGCAGCCGCAGGTGCCGCTGAATGGATGACCGGGCCGACTGTTTCAATTCAGCGACGAATTGCTCCATCACCTGCAACTGTCCGACCCGAAGCACGGCGCGGTAATCCCGATCGAGGATCGTTTGCCGGTCGATACGCAGCAGGTTTTCGGCAAAACGGTTGATGGTGGTTATCCGACCGTTCTGATCCAGGGCGATAACGCCGGCGGCAACGTTCTGCAGGATGATCTCCATATAACGACGCCTGGTCTCCTGATCATGGTAGCTCTCCCGCAGGGCCAGGTTCGCCTCCGTGAGTTGCTCCTTGCTGGTGAGCAGATCCCTGGTCATGCGGTTAAAGGAGTCCACCAGGGTACCCATCTCGTCGCCCGAGCCCTTTTCCAGGACAAAATCCAGCTCACCCTCCGCGACCCGGCGGGTGGCGTCGGCCAGGGCGCTGATCGGACCAGTGAGCCCCTTGGCCACATAAAAGCCGAACCAGATGGCGCAAAAAACGATGAGCAGGGTGACGATGAGCAGCATGACCAGCAGGCTGGTCTTGATCGGCACTTTGAGGAGCATGAGTTGGCGGTAGCCTTCCAGCCCCTTGGAAATCATGGTCATGCTGGCAAGCCGCTCGCTGGGAATGAGCTTGGACAACGCCAGAACCAGATGGAAGGAGTCGCCATTCCCTGCCCGCACCTTAATCAGGGTAAGAGCGCGCACCAGTTCTCCCATGGCCACGGGCTGGATGACGTAAAGCCCCTGCTCACCGGCCAGGGCGCGGCGCAGCAGTTCGTCCGGAAAAACCGGTGCCTGGACCTTGGCCAAGATCCTGGAAAACACCTGGTTGAGCACGGCGTGCTGATCGGAGATCAATTCCAGGCCGTCCAGATCGTGGACCGCAAGGGCCTCACCCAGGGCGGCGACAAGCGCCGGGCCCTTGGCCTGCGCAAGCTCGGTTGACGGCAGTCGGGACGCGACCAGGCCGCCCTGCCGTTGCAACTGCTGCCGCGTCTCCTGATAAACATCCTTGGCAATGGTAAGGGATGCCTCCAGTGATTGCTCGACATTGCTGTTGAACCAGTAATCCATGCTGCTGGAGACAAACTGCAGGGCGATGAAAAACAAAAGTCCGGTGGGAATGAGCGACAGGGAAACAAAGGAGATGACCAGCTTGGTGCGCAGCCTGGTTCCCAGGAAGCGGCGGCGGCGTTCGAAGATAAGCTCCACCAAATTCCGGAGCACCAGAAAGACCATGAGCAGCAGCAGCAGGACGTTGATGTTGATCAGGGCAAAAACCAGGACATTGCCGCTTACCGGAAAGGGGATGGCGCCGCCGAACTGAAACACCCGGGTCTCAAGGTAGGTGAGGGCTGGCACCATGATCAGGCAGAAAAAAATAATCAGCCTGACAATCCGTTTCTTTCTGTCTTTGTCAACGCGCAGGTCGATCATGGCCTGGCCGGTTCCAATCGGAAGGTGATGGTATGCCAGCCTGTTTCAACATCCCACGCCTCCCAGAAGGGAAGCAGCCGCTGGACCGTGGGCGGCAGGGCATTCTTGGCCAGGCTGGCCCGGACCCGCAGCACATACTCACCACCACCATCCAAGGCATTAAGCGGCGTGATACGCAAGCCGTTGATCTCGCTCATCAGCCGCTTGCCCTCCTCAAGATCGGTCAGGGTCACAACCGCCTCAGCCTGTTCGGAGCGCTGTACCCGGTACTCCTCCTTGAGGGTGTCATAGGTCAAGGTATGGGAAAAGGTTCTGGAAAGCCCTTCACCTCCCTTGTCCTTGCCGCTGGTCGGCACCAGGCGGATCTCAAAGTTGAAGGTGGCCGGCATGCCGTTCTGGATGCCGTTTGCCAGTTCCGGGGTAAAACCATGCGCCAGGGTAAAATAGAGCAACAGATCCCGGCGGGAATTGGTGACCGCCAGATCCTCGATGGTGGCCTCCTGGGCGCGGGCGCCCCGGCCGGCCAGCAGTATAAAAAAGACAATGACGGCCGCCAGAGCCAATCGGCGCCCATCTCTACCTGTTTGCGATTGCATCATGGCGCAACTCATAAAATTCAGCGGTCAGTGTACCCGATCAGGATTTGTTTGAAAGTGTTTAAAACGTTTAAGCAGTTTGTGAGCCGCGCCGGTGGATGGGACCAATGCAGTTCCCCCTTTCACCTTTCACCTTTCACCTCTCCTCGCTCCTCTCCCATCTCTTCATAACCAGCCGCCTGGCCTGTTCCAGAAATGGGCCGAAGCTGGCCGGATCCATGGCGCTGATCAGCACCCCACCCATCTGCGCGGCCTGCTGGAGGGCAAAATCCCCGTCCACCAGGTCCACCTTGTTCAACAGTCGCAGTTGCGGAATGCGGTCCAGTCCAAGATCGCGCAACATGGTTTCCACCACCGCCACCTGCTCGCTAAAACGCGGGTTGGCAAGGTCGATGACGTGCACCAGCACATCGGCCTCGTGCAGTTCCTCCAGGGTGGACTTGAAGGCCTGCATCAGTTCATCCGGCAGATTACGGATAAAGCCCACCGTGTCGGTGACAATGACCTCGAAATCCTCGGGAAAGCGCAAGCGCCGGCTGGTGGGATCAAGGGTGGCGAAGAGCTTGTCCTCGGCCGTGACCGCGCTTCTGGTGAGCATGTTCAGCAGGGTGGACTTGCCGGTATTGGTATAACCCACCAGGGAGACCACCGGCAGCTCCCGCTTGCGGCGCCGGCTGCGGCGCTGGTGCCGTTCGCGGGCCACTGCCTTGAGCTGCTTGGCCAGGTTGTTGATGCGGTCATCGATGCGCCTGCGATCCACCTCCAGCTTGGTTTCACCGGGGCCCCGGCCGCCGATGCCGCCGGTGAGCCTGGAGAGGGCGTCGTCCCGGGTAACCAAACGGGGCAGCATGTACTTGAGCTGGGCCATCTCCACCTGCAGCTTGCCCTCGCGGGAGAGGGCACGGCGGGCGAAGATGTCAAGAATGAGCTGGGTCCGGTCGATGACCCTGAGATCGCTGTGATCGGTGATGGAACGGACCTGCGAGGGGTTGAGCTCCTGGTCAAAGACCAGTAGGTTGGCCTGCAACCGCAGGGCTTTCAACATGATCTCGGCCAGTTTGCCCTTGCCGAGAATAGTGCGCGGCTGGATGCGCTCGCGCCGCTGAATGACCGTATCCACCACCTCGACTTCGTCGGAACGGACCAGCTCGCTAAGCTCATCCATGGATTCCTGGGCTCGCCCCTTAGGCTGACTGGAGACGCTGATCAGGATGGCCCGGTCCTGATTGCGCTCCACCTCGAGCACCGGACGCAGCCGGGTAAGTTCCGCCTCCAGCGCCTCGACCAGATCAAGAAAAACAGGGGGTTGCCGGGTGGGCGCCACTGGCTCCAGAAAGGCCACCGACTGTTCCGCCTTGGGGTTTGGCAACAGATGGGCACTGTAGAGGCGCTCCGGCAAGCCGTCTGGCAGGATCTTGAGCACGGCCATGAGATCCAGGCGCAGGCAGGCGAGATCGAGCAGATCGTCCTCGGACAGCCCCTCACCGGCCAGATGGGTGTGGACGCAGCGCAGCCCCTTGAGCCGGCCTCCGCCCACCCGAACCTGGCTCAGGGAGGGGATGACCAACCCCCTGCTGTCGCCGACCACGACGTACTCCACTCGCCCCGCCCTGCTCAGCAACACGCCGATCTGACGACCGGTTTCCAAGGAAAGCTCGGTCATGGCCCGGGCCAGCTCCGGGCTGATGACCAACTCCGGTGGCACCTTGGAGTGGGCCATGCGCTCCAGTCTTTTAAGCTGGGCGCTCTTCAGACCGCCCGTATTGCCACTGACCTTGCCGATGAATAACCTCCCTGCCCGTGGCGCATCCGCGCCAGCTCACAGGCGTTCGCGCAGCACCCGTTTGTCGCCGACGCGAATGGTGATCTTTTGTTTGTCGAGATATTCAAGGATCGGGATGGAAAATTTCCGGGAAAGACCGGTCAGCCCCTTGAAGTCCTGGGCATCCATCTCGCCCTGGCTCTTCAAAAGCGCCACCACCTTTGCCCCCACCTCGCCAAGCGCCTGGTGATGGAAGTAAAGGGTCTCCGATACCTTTACCACCAACTTCTCCTGCACCAGCACCTCGAGGATCTGGCGCACGAGCTTGGGGTCGTACTTGGCAAAGGCCGCGGTTACCTCGTTTGCTATCGGCGGCTGCAACCCAGCCTCCAGAAAAAGACGCTCCATCCCTGTGCGCAGCAGGCCGGCATCCGCTGCCAGTGACACGGCATGACCCGCCAAACGCACCAAGGCTTCCTCCTGCACCAGGGCCCCCTGCTTGACCAGTTCCTGCAGTACGGTCTGGAAAAGTCTGGGCGCCATGGATTCGGGAAGCCGCGAGCGCAATTCCTCCTTGGAAAAACCCGCCTTCATGGGATTATTCGTGTGGTATTCACCGAGCAGTGCCAGGGCCTGCTCCTGCAACTCGGCCACCACCTTGGCGTCGACAAAAAGTCGTTTCTCCGCGTCCACCAGCACCAGCCGGCGGCCAGAGATAGGCGCCTGCAGAAGTTTGTCGAGCTTCTTGCCAAAGAGACCGATCCGGGCGGCCAGGGCATCCTGGGTCAGCCCGGCTGGCCCGCTTTCCCGGATATGGAGCAGGGCCAGATCCTCCACCGTGCCCTGACGATAGACCTGGAACAACTCCTCATTGGCTGGCTTGAAGCGCCGCCGTTTTCTTAAGGGCGTGCCGTTGAAGATGACGCCTCCACCTATGGTGTGCACCGGCGAATAGCTGCGAACCACGTAGCGGTCGCCGGGCCAGGCGCAGACCGGGCTCTCCAGCAGCAGTTGGACATTGGCGGCCGCGCCCGGAGCCAGTTCCTCGTCATCGAGCAGCACGATCCGGCCCATGACTTCGGCGGTACCGAGGTGGACCCGTACCCGGGCTCGATTTTTCAGGGGTTTGTTGTTGCCGGACAGGTAGAGAAAATCACCATCCAGCATGTAGGACGGCTGGAGACAACCAGGGGTGGCGACCACGTCGCCCCGGGCGATCATCTCCATATCTATCCCTTGGATATTGACCGCGGTGCGCACCCCTGCCTCCACCTCGTCCACATCCTGGCCGTGCACTTGGAGACCCCGCACCTTGCCCAGATGCTGGGCCGGAAACACGGCAATGGGCTCGCCCACCTTCATGCGGCCGGAGATGGAGGTGCCGGTGACTACCGAACCAAAGCCCTTCATGGAGAAGATCCGGTCAACCGGCAACCGGAACGGCCCAAAGGCCTCGCTGAAATCACTGGCCGCCACCAGTTGATTCAGGACATTCTTGACCTCCTCTATCCCCTCGCCGGTGGTTGAGGAGACAGCGACCATGGGCGCACCGGCCAGGAAGCTGTCAGCCAAGAAATCCTTCAGTTCCTCCTGCACCAGATCAAGCCAGTCCGGCTCCACCATGTCCTTCTTGGTGATGACGACCAGCCCCCGCTTGACGCCCAGCAGCCGGCAGATTTCGAAATGTTCCAAGGTCTGGGGCATGATGCCCTCGTCGGCCGCCACCACAAAGGCCACCAGGTCGATACCAGCGGCGCCGGCCACCATGTTCTTGACAAAACGCTCGTGGCCCGGCACATCAACGATGCCGAGACGATGGCCGCAAGGCAGGTCGAGAAAGGCAAAACCCAGTTCAATGGTGATGCCGCGCTCCTGCTCCTCCTTGAGGCGATCGGTGTTGATGCCGGTCAAGGCCTTGACCAGACTGGTCTTGCCGTGGTCAACGTGGCCGGCCGTACCCAGGATCAGTTCGCGCATCTTACCAGGACTCGTTCAGATAGGGATTGGAGCGCCGCTCCTCGCCTATCGTGGAATGACTGCCGCCATAGCCATGCCCGGGCCAGACCACGGTCTCGTCCGGCAGGGTGAGCAACCGCTTTTTGATGCCACCCATCAGGGTCGCCGTATCGCCGCCCGGAAAGTCACTGCGGCCGACGCCGCCCACGAACAGGGTGTCGCCGGTGAACAGATGGGGCGCCTGGTAGAGGCAGATGCCGCCCGGCGTATGGCCCGGAGTATGCAGCACCGTAAGGGTCTGCTTACCAAAGGTGATGAGATCGCCATCCTGCACGGTCTGATCAACGGGCGGCGAGACATCCAGCCCGAGCATGGAGAAATACTGTTCCACCTCCGGCCTGGCAAAGAATTCAGCATCCGCTGCGTGCATGATGATCCTGGCGCCGGTGGCCGCCTTGATCCGACCGTTGCCGCAAACGTGGTCCGGATGACCATGGGTGTTGACGATATAATCCACCGTCAGCTTCTCGTCGGCACACCGGGCCAGAATCTCGTCCTCGTTGCCGCCCGGATCGATGATGATAGCCCGGGCAGTCTCTTCGCAGGCCACGATGTAACAGCAGACCGACATGGAGCCGACGGTCAAGGATAGAATGCGCATGATGCTCCTCTGGACTCGCTTTATAGATCGGGCGCTCTTTAGCAGGAGCAGGCCTTGGGATCGCAAGTGGGCCCGCAGGCGCAGGGTGGTGGGGCCAGGGTGATCTTCTGTTGCGCCACGGCCGCCTCAACCTGCTGCACCACACCTAAAAAGGCGGCCACGGCCGGGCTGTCGGCCTGGGAGGTCAGAAACGGCAACCCGGCGTCGCCGCCTACCACCACCTTGGGATCCATGGGAATCTTGCCGAGCAGGGCAAGGCCGAAGGCGCTGGCCGTCTTCTCGCCGCCGCCGGCCTTGAAAATATCCACTGTCTCATGGCAGTGCGGGCAGACAAAGCCGCTCATGTTTTCCACCACGCCCAGAATGTGCATCTTCACATGGTGGCAGAAATTGATGGACTTGCGCACATCGGCCAGGGCCACCTCCTGGGGAGTGGTGACGACAATGGCCTGGGCATCCTTGATGAGCTGGGCTACCGTAAGCGGTTCATCGCCAGTGCCAGGAGGGGCATCGATGATCAGGTAATCCAGCTCACCCCAGGCTATATCGGCGATGAACTGCCGGATGGCCGCCACCTTCAAGGGGCCGCGCCAGATAATCGGGTCATCGCGGTCGGCCATGAGGTATTCCAGGGAAATGACCGCGAGATTGTCGTTGTAACGCATGGGCGGGATCTGGCCCCCGCCCTTATGCTGCGACGATTGCAAATTGTCGGTGAGGTTGAGCATGCGGCAGACGTCCGGGCCGTGCAGATCGACATCCATGAGCCCGACCTTGTGGCCGCGGTTGGCAAGACCCAGGGCCAGGTTGACAGCCACGGTGGACTTCCCTACCCCCCCCTTGCCGCTCATCACCAGAATTTTGTGTTTGATCATAGCCAGCGATTTGGTGATGGCCAGATCCTGCTGGGCCTTGGCCGCGTTCGGGGCGCCGCAGGTATTGCCCTTGCTTGCGCAACTGCTTGATTTGCATGAATCAGCCATGCGTGTCTCCTTGCGAAAAATGAAAAATAGTCATAGTCTGGTGGTGAACATTTTTCTTTTGGATTTTATTGGTCCTATTAAGCCCTATAGGTCATATGGGTCATATGAAACACACCATGCCTGACACCCCATACCTCACAGTGCCCACCCCCATCGGCTGGCTGCGCGTCAGCGGCGACGAGCACGGTATCCAGGAGGTCAGCTTCCTGGCCGGCCCAGGCAATCCGCCAGCCGAAGCCAACGCCACGGCCCCGCCTTGCCTGACCGAGTCAGCCAGCCAAATCAACGCTTATTTCAAGGGCCGGCTCCAGACCTTTACCCTGCCCCTGGCGCCCGTTGGCACCAGCTTCCAGCGCAAGGTGTGGCAGGAGACCAGTCAGATCCCTTACGGCCACACCGTTTCCTACCAGTGGCTGGCCCAAAGGCTTGGAAAACCGGGAGCCAGTCGTGCGGTTGGCCAGGCGCTTCACCGCAATCCCCTGGCCATCATCGTTCCCTGCCATCGTGTAGTCAGCGCCTCAGGAGGGTTGACTGGTTATGCCGGGGGCCTGGCCAGGAAACAGTTTCTGCTGGAACACGAGCACATGTGCGACCAAGGGCCACGGTAATGCCTGGCGGCCAGGAATCGTTACAGGCCAGCGGCGGCAAGTTCCTCGACCAACCGCTTCTGCTCCTTGCTCAGCTTTTTCGGGATTTCCACGACGATCCGCACAAAAAGGTCGCCGCGCGGCGCCGCCGGTCCATCGGGCAACCCCTTGCCCTTGAGTCGTAACCTGGCGTGCTGCTGGCTGCCGGCCGGCACTTTGACCCGCAGATTTTTACCATCCAGGGTGGGAACCTCGATCTCCACGCCCAGCACCGCCTCGCTGAAGCGAATCACCTTGTCCACCACCAGGTCGTTGCCGTCGCGCTGAAAAAGCGGATGCGGCTCAACCCGGATGAGAAGATAGAGATCGCCGGACGGCCCGCCCATGGGCGATGGCGCTCCCTTGCCGGCCATCCGCAGCTTCTTGCCGGTTTCAATGCCGGCCGGGATCTTCACCGCCACCTTTTCCGCGCCTGCGCCCCGGCCCAGGGCAATGGTCTTCTCAACGCCACCCAAGACCTCATCCAGGGTAATGGGCAGCTCCAGTTGCAGGTCGGATCCCTTGACGGCACGAGCCTGCTGATGAAAGCCCCGCTGCCCACCCCGGATGTCGGACTGGCCGAAAAGTTCATCAAAGATGCCACCGCCCATGCCGCTGGTGCGGAAGGTCGCACCCGACCCGCCGCCAAAATTGATGCCAAACTCGCGGAAAATTGAGCCCAGGTCGGCGTTGCGGAAGATATCCTCCTGAGAAAAACGCTGATGGAAATCAGCGGAGCCATAGGTGTCGTAGGCCTTACGCTTCTCCTTATCGGAAAGCACGGCATAGGCCTCGCTTAGCTTCTTGAACTTCTCCTCGGCCTCCTTGTTCCCCTGGTTGCGGTCAGGATGATATTTCATGGCCAACTTGCGGTAGGCCTTCTTGATCTCATCCTCGGAGGCGCCCTTTTCCACGCCAAGAGTCTTGTAATAGTCCGTGTTCTGCACAGCTACGGTCACCCCCCTTTTCCCTGCCGCGCCCGGCTCAAGGCAGAATCATCAACAGGCCAAACCTAGAATGGCACATCGTCGCCCATGACCGGCTCGGGATAGGGCGGCTCATCGCTCCCGGATCCGGCCTGCTGACCGCCCTGAGCCCCGCGCGTAGAGAGCATCTTCATTTCGCGAGCCACGATCTCCGTGGTGTAGCGTTTTACCCCGTCCTTTTCCCACTCGCGGGTCTGGATGCGGCCCTCGATATAGACCCTGGAACCCTTGGAAAGATATTCGCCGCAGATCTCGCCCAGGCGACCAAAGGCCACCACCCGGTGCCATTCGGTCTGCTCCTCCTTGCTGCCGTCCTGCTTCTTCCAGGTCTCGGTGGTGGCCATGCGGAAGTTGGCGACCGCCTTGCCATCCTGGGTGTAGCGCACCTCCGGGTCAGCGCCCAGGTTGCCAATAAGAATTGCCTTGTTTATCATTACCGCTCCCCTTCTCAAAAATAATTATTGATATTGCCGGCGACAGGCTACTTACAGTTAGGACAATACGCCCTCGTTTTTCCGGGCCAAAACGGTTCCCAACATACCGGGAAAATTCAAGCTTTGCACGCCCCAAGACGAAGCCGCCTCCTGGACTTTCGAATATATAAGCCTGATTCCGGGCAAAAGCAATGTGAAACCGGGATGATAAAGGTGAGGAGAAAATGGGATTACAGGCGGGGGTATAAAAAAATATATTAGAGCAATTTTATTTGACACTAAAATAGCGTTGTGATGTAATAAAAATAGGAGTAATGTGTCGAGGAATTAAATTTAACCCTCATCGGTCGACGATGGAGATACGGTTATGAAGAACCAACCAACGGGCGAAGAACGGCGCAATCACACCCGTTTTCAGGCAAAAGCGGGAGCTTACACCGTATTCAGTTCCCGATCCATTATCCCGGGCCGGATCAACGATATCAGCCTGGGAGGGTTGTGCTTTTCCTATGTCGAGGGTGAGGAATGGTACCACGAGTCTTCGGAACTTGACATCCTTTTTGGCGATGACGACTTCTACCTCGACAAGATCCCCTTTGAAACCGTGTCAGACACCATTATCGAAAACGAGTCGCCCTACAGCCAAATAATCATGCGTCGTTGCGGGGTCAAATTCGGCAAGATGAACGCTGACCAGCTCGAACAGCTCAAATATTTCATCAGCCAGAACACCATGAACGACGGGGAACAACTGTTCAACGCCTGAGCAAACGACCTCCTCCGGCGACTGACTGCCCCAGCGCCCCCCATCCCCATCCATCCATGATGCGGGGAGATTCCCGAAGTCATCATGACCACGCCTCCCTCCATGCCTAAGCTCACCATGGTCTACCCTTGTGCCTGGGTATTCAAGGTCATTGGCGCGGACGTAACGGCGTTGCGTGGCGCCGCCATTGAGGTATTTGGCGGCACCCCCTGCGCTATCTCCCATTCCAACAGCTCCAGCACCGGCAAATACCACTGCCTTGACCTGGAGGTGACCGTGGCCGACGAGGCAACCCGCAACACCTTCCACCATAAGCTCAAAAAGCACGCGGCCGTAAAACTCGTCCTCTGACACGCCTGCTCACAGGGCTTCCTTGAAAAAATCCACCACGTTCGGATGGCGAAAGCAAAACCCCGCATTCGTCAATACCGCTGGCCTCACATTCTGGCCCGTGGTAATGGTCAGGGCCGCCTCACCCAGCAGCAGGGAAAGCAGCCAGGCCGGCACCCGCGGCAGAAAGACGGGGCGACGCAACGCCTGCCCCAGCGCCCGGGCAAATTCCTCGTTGCTTGGTGTATGTGGCGCGGTGCAATTTACCGGACCAGTGATATCCCGGTGTTGCAACAAAAACCAGAGCGCCTCCAGCAGATCGGCCCGGCTGATCCAGGGGAACCACTGGCGGCCGGAGCCCAGGGGACTGCCCAGGCCGAGCCGAAAGGCTGGCAACATCTTCCGCAAGGCGCCGCCAGACGGATCGAGCACCACGCCGAAACGGCAAAGCACCACGCGCACCCCCAGTTCCTCGGCACCCCGGGCGGCCGCCTCCCAATCCATGGCCAGCCTGGCGAGAAAGTCATGGCCAGCAGGCGCGGTTTCATCCCGTTGCGAATAATCCTCCAGGCCATAATAGCCGACCGCCGAGCCGCTCAGCAGAGTCACCTCCGCTCCGGAGTTCCTCGCCAACGCAGCCACCAGGTTATGAGTGGTGGTGATGCGGCTGGCCCGGAGCATGGCCTTGTTGGCATCACTCCACCGGCAGAAAATCGGGGCGCCGGCCAGGTTGACCACCGCGTCCTGGCCCGCTACCTCGTCCATCCACGGCCCCGGCAGAAGCGGGTCGCCACTCACATAGCGTACCCCA
>DYDL01000013.1:10526-15141 GCA_020717925.1 Desulfocapsa sp. | reverse complement strand
CGTAACCGCGCACCCGCGGCTGACCAGCAACTCGACCAGCCCCCTGCCAACAAAACCGGTACCGCCGGTGATAAAAACCTTCATCGTCCATCCCCCCTAGTCTGTGGGCCTGGTGCGGCGGATCATAAAACTGCCCATTATCCTACCATCTTCCTATGGTTAACGCCAACAAGTTACCCCCCTTATCCCGGCTGGAGAAATATGCGGGAATTTTTATCAACAATGGGGTATGAAAGAATCAGGTTTTACCAACTGCGGCACGCGACGCCAAAGGAGCAAAGGGATGGATGAAAAGCAACTGCAGGATGACCTCAAGAAACGGCTGACAAAGAAACTCGCCGCCCTCTTCGCCAGCTACCTCTTCCAGCCCGAGGACATGGAGAACCTCCTCAAATGGAAGCCCATGGTCCTCATGCTGGGCAATTACTCCTCTGGCAAATCAACCCTGATCAACGAGCTGGTGGGCCAGGATATTCAGCGCACCGGCCAGGCGCCCACCGATGACTCCTTTACGGTTATTACCGAGGTGTCGGACCAGGAAGGGGCGCGCAGCGTGCCTGGCGCCACGGTCATCAACGACGAGGAAATGCCTTTTGTCGGTCTTAAGGCCTATGGCGAAAGGCTCATTGCCCACTTTGAGATGAAGCTCATCGATAACGCGCCGGCCCTGAGTAATCTGGCGATTATCGACAGCCCGGGCATGCTCGATTCAGTGACCGAGAAAAACCGTGATTACGACTACGAGGGGGTGATCGGTGAACTGGCCAAGCTGGCGGATCTGGTGGTGCTCATGTTCGATCCCCACAAGGCCGGCACCATCAAGGAGACCTACGATGCCATCCGCACGGTGCTGCCCATGAGCGCCATGGAGGATCGTATCATCTTTGTCATGAGCCGCATCGACGAATGCGACAACCCCGGCGACCTGGTGCGCTCCTACGGCACCCTGTGCTGGAACCTCTCCCAGATGACCGGCCGCAAGGACATGCCGCGCATCTTCCTCACCTTTTCGCCCACCTTGGCCAGGGAACAAGAGGTGCATGGTCTCAGGATCGACGAGCGCCAGGAACTGAAGGAGAAAATTCTGGCCACGCCCAAGCTCAGGCTCAGCCATATTCTCCAGGACGTGGATCGCCAGATCAACGCCTTGCAGTTGACAATAGAGGCCATGGCAACCTTCAGCGCGCAGGGCCGGCGCCTGGCCCGGAAAGGGTTGAGCGTGGCGCTTGCCGTAAGCCTCTTCCTCTTCTTTTTTCTGGACATCTTTGTCCAGCGCTTCGCCGGCTTCCCGGAGACCAGTTTCCTGGCCAGCCTGCTTAGTGGCGAGGTGGTGGCGCGGCTCCTGCTGCTGCCCGTGGCCGGGTTCATGCTCCCTCTCTTCGGCCTTGGCCTTTTTCTCAGCCAATGGCAGATCCCGCGCCTGGCCAAACGCCATGCCGCGCAGCCGGAAGGGCTGATGGAACTGGATACGCCCTACCGCAAGGGCGTCTGGTTGAAGGTCAGGGAACGGGTGGTGGAGCTGATCAGAGCCACCCGCCTGCGCGACCTGCTCTTCGCCCGGCACCGCCGGAACCTGGCCAAAATCGACCGCTTTCTTACCAGGGACATGCAGGAGTATTACGGCAAAATTCGCTGACCAGGGTGGAAAGCCTCAGCGGAAGAGCTTGGGATTGCCGGCCACCTTGCGCACCAGTTCGCGATAATCCTGGGCGCCGTTGCTACCGGGCGCGAATTCGTAGATCGTCTGCCCCAGGGCCGGGGCCTCGGCCAGCCGCACGTTATAGCGGACAGGCTCACAGACCATGCCTCCATATACCTCATGCAGCTTGTCGAGAATGACGTCGGCATTCTTCACCCGCCGATCGCGGAAGGTCGGCAGGATATACTTCAGCTCAAGTTCCTTGCGATATTTCTGGATAGAGGCGAGGCTCTTCAGAAACTCCACCAGCCCCTGCACGCTCATGACCTCAAGCGATACCGGCACCAGCACCTCGCGCACCAGGAACAGCACGTTGATCGTCAACGGATCCCAGCCGGGCGAGGTGTCGACAATGATGTAGTCATAGCGCTCTTCCAGGGGCCGAATGGTCTCGGCCAGGGTCAATTCACCGCCGAAATCCTTGCGGTCGATGATCCGTTTCAGGCCGGCAAGGGACTTGCCGCCGGCGAGCAGGTCGAGCCGCTCCCGGGCCTTGACCACGGCCTCGTCGGCCGACAACTCCTCGGTCACCAGTTCGGTGAGGCCTCCCTTGGGATGCACGCCCAGACAAAAACTCGCCTGGCCCTGGGTGTCGGTATCAATGAGCAGCACCTCGAAACCGGCCAGGGCCAGGCCGGTGGCGAGATTGACCGCCGTGGTCGTCTTGCCGACGCCGCCCTTGCTCAGGGTGACGCCGATGATCCGCGCCCGCCGCGCCAAACCGCCGGCCACCGGCTTGGCCGGTTTTTCAATGGCCTCCTGCAGGGCAAACTGGTTGCCACACCCCTTGCAGCGGGCCATGGCGACATTGGCGGGAATTCTGTTGGCATCGATATCATGCTTTTTCTTGCAATGGGGGCAGACAATAATCATCAACCAGCCTCCTGTTGGCTCCGCGCCTCGTTTCCCGCGCCTTGCTGCTAAATCTTCGGCTTGCCGCTGGCGATGATCCGCTGGACAAGCTCGCTGTTGCGGCCATTGGTCTCAAACTCTTCAAGCACCTTCAGCAGGGCCTGATTAATAATGCCGGATTTGGATACCAGGCCGCGCACCGCCTCTGGCACCAGATCCCTGATCCGCTCCTTGGCATCGCCCAGTTCCTCAAACATTGCCTGGGGCAGATAATGGGTGGTCTTTTTCTTGGGCACCACGGCGGTTTTGCGACCCGCCGCCTCGGTTGCGCCCTGCCTCACGGCCGCGGAACGGGGCGTCTTGGGGCCTCGGCCAAAAGAGTAGATAAGCTGATTCAACTCCGCCACGCCATGAAACGCGTCATTGGTTGGCGCGTTCAAAATATCGCCCAGGCGGTCCTGTTGCTTGCTAGCTATCATCCTGTGGGATCCTCTGGTCTAAACGTAACCGGTAGCGTGGCTCATCCCTGCTGGTCGGCGAACCAGTCCAGTCTGCGGGCCTCAAGAAAGGTGGTCAGTTTTTGCAAAAACTTGGGCTTAAGGTCAACAAACTGAATGCCGCACAGATACTGATCGGAAAAATCAGGCGAAACATGGATGATCCGCCCGGCAACATCCTGGGTCGCCCCGTCAAGCGCCACGGTCAGTCTCACCTTTTCACCGGCAACGGGAAAAGGGGCATCCTTGGCTATACGGAGCCCCACCCCGTCCCGACAGATATCCACGACATCATGCGCCCTGCCGTTCACCTCCACCACCACATTGGCGGCCACGTTGGGCAGGCGGAAGGCACGACGCACGCCAGCGTCATCCTCCGCGCCGACCGTCGCCTTGCCGGCGACACGGCCTCGGACCCCGGTTTTGAACTCAAGGTCGGATTTGTTGGATCGACTCATAACAACACCTCCTCTCCTCGGTGCAGCGGACACCGCTCTCGGCAATAGTTACACCAGTTTTCTTCAACCCTAAGGCGCATAAAAAATATTTTTTTATGGGGAGAATGTGATGGTCTCGGCCGAAAGCAAATCCAGACATGCGGCTGGTTCCTTGGCGGAAAATGACAGCAAACGTATTGAAGGTGAAAAAATTTTACCTTGTTTCAAAGGGCTTTACAATGGAAAAGGCATGGAAAAGGCGAGGACGAAGATTATGATGTTGGCGCATGGTGGATGGTTGGTTTTAGAATGAAAACATGCTAAATTGAAACCATTACTTGCCAGGGTCTCGACCCTGGACCGCACTAAAAACCTTGCTGGAGGGCATGCCTGTGAAGATCAAAATCACCTACTGCACCAAGTGAAACTATCTGCCCCGCGCCTCCAGGCTTGGAGACGAACTACGCAAGAAATTCAACGCCGAGGTCGAATACGTGGCTGGCGAGGGCGGCATCTATGAGATCGTGGTGGACGGCCAAGAGCTCTTTTCCAAGGCCAGGGAGAAACGTTTCCCGGACGAGGGTGAGATCAGCGCCCTGCTGGAGGGTAAGGGCTAAGGGCGTGTACCAAACAGGGCGGTGCCGACCCGCACCAGGGTGGCGCCCTCCTCGATGGCCACCTCAAAATCGCCGGACATGCCCATGGACAGCTCAACCACCCCATGGTTACCCAAGAGGCCGCGGGCCACAAGGTCGTCCGCTAATTGCCGCAACTGCCGGAAATAGGGACGAACCGCCTCGGGGTCCGGCAGATCGGGCGGTATGGCCATGAGGCCTTGCACCGCCAAATGTGGACATGCGGCAAGCGAGGCAAGCAGGTGAGCGGCGTCCTCGGCCAGCACCCCGGACTTCCGCGGTTCGCGGCCAATGTTAACCTGCATGAGCACGGGCAGCACCCGGCCGCGGCCGACCGCCTGTTTTTCCAAGGCCTGGGCCAGCTTTAAACGGTCCACCGTTTGTACGCAGTTAAAGTGACGGGCCGCGTCCCTGGCCTTGTTGCCCTGCAGATGGCCGATAAAATGCCAGTTGAGCCCCGGCCCGCAAATCTCGATTTTACCAAGCGCCTCCTGC
>DYDL01000013.1:0-9654 GCA_020717925.1 Desulfocapsa sp. | reverse complement strand
CCCGTGCGCAGCGGCGATGATCTCGGCCGGCGCCGTTTCCGGGGCGTACATGTCCAGATGGCAATGGGTATCAATAAGGCTGACCCCGGGCGCCAGGAGTGGCAAAGGTATGTCGATTTTATGCTTAGCCATGGCGGTTAAACAGGTTGAACGTAGCGGGCTCGTGGTATACCAGATTATCACCTGCCCCGCAAGCAACGCGGATCATGCAAAAAATTTGACAAAGCCGCGGCTAAAAGACTATGTTTCCAGCCACAGGCAACTCCGTATCCCGGGAAATGGATGATTTTGTAAAAGCCCCAATGGAAAACCGCATCGACAATCCAGTGCTGTCGGCCATATTCCGGCGCCGCAGCATCCGCGAGTTTACCGACGAGGCCGTTCCCCTGGAACAGTTGCGACGCATTGTCGAGGCCGGCATCTGGGCTCCATCCGGGCTTAACAACCAGCCGTGGCGCTTTGTTTTGATCCAGGACCGCGCCTTGCGCGACCAGATGGCCGAGCTTACCCGCTACCGTCATATAGTTGCGGGCGCCCAAGGCATGATCGTGGTTTTTCTGGACACCACCAGGATGTACGACGAGGTCAAGGACCATCAGGCCGCGGGCGCCTGCATCCAGAACATGCTGCTGGCCTTGGAGTCCATCGGCCTGGGCGGCGTCTGGCTCGGCCAGATCCTTGCCAACAAGACCCGGGTGAATGCACTCCTGGACGTGCCAGCCACCCTGGATCTCATGGCCGTTATTGCCCTTGGTTATCCTGCCCATTGCCACCAGAAAGCAGACCGCAAACCGCTTTCCGAATTCATCATCAAAGAACTTTAGGAGAACTCCCATGCATCGCATCACCCGTAAAACCCTTGCCTCCCTCCCGGCCCTGGCACTCGGCGCCTCCCTTCTGCTCTCCGCCGGCTGCTCGCAGATGAATCCCTGGACTCCGGCCGCGTCTTCGCCCGCCTCCGCTACCCAGACCGCCCAGCCATCCCAGACCGATTCATACTATCCCACCGACTTCAGGGATCTGCTGATGCCGAACGAAATGGAGTATGTGCGCGACAACTCCATGCTGATCAAAACCGACGCCTTTTTCGGCGGCATCCTCAATTTCGCCGGCCGGGTGGAGGTGAGCTCACTCACCAATTTCTTTATCTCCAGCATGGTCAACAACCAGTGGAAGATGACCGGCTCCCTGGAAGGCAAGACTGTCCTGCTTTCCTTTGTCAAGCCGCAGCAAACCTGCATGATTAACATCGTAGAGGGCGAGTATGGGCTCAAGACCAACATCTACGTTTACATCACCAAGGATCTGACGTCTGGCGGCGGCATGCAACAGCCGGCGTTTAATGAAAAGTCGGTCTGGTAATGCAGCCCTTGCTGGCAAACAAGACCATCCTGCTGGGGGTGTCGGGCTCGATCGCGGTATATAAGACCGTGGATTGGGCCCGCGCCCTTATGCGCGACGGGGCCGTGGTGCGGACGATCATGACCGAGGCAGCCACCCGTTTCATGGCGCCGCTCACCTTTGCCGCCCTCACCGGTCAGCCAGTCAATACGGATATGTTTCAGCAGGCGGACGCGCATCAAATCCCTCACATCTCCCTGGCCCGCCAGGCGGACTGCATCCTCCTGGCACCGGCCACCGCCACCACCCTGGCTCGACTGGCTCACGGCCTGGCCGACAACCTGTTAAGCGCCGTGGTCATGGCGGCCACCGCGCCGGTCATCATCTGCCCTGCCATGAACACCAAGATGTTGCAACACCCGGCTACCCAGGCCAACCTGACGACCCTGCGACGCTTCGGCTATCTTATCATCGAGCCGGAATCCGGCCGCATGGCCTGCGGCGAGGAGGGGCCCGGACGCCTGCCCGAATGGGATCAGGTGCGGGAGACGGTGCTGGCCACCCTGCGCCCCCAGGATCTGGCCGGCAGAACCGTGCTGGTCTCCGCCGGCCCCACCCGCGAGCATCTGGACCCGGCCCGTTTCCTGAGCAACCGTTCCACCGGCAAGATGGGCTACGCCCTGGCCCGCACGGCCAGACGGAGAGGAGCCCGGGTCATCCTGGTCAGCGGTCCCACCCATCTTGCGCCCCCGCCGATGGTGGAAACCATGCGGGTGGAAACGGCCGCGGAGATGGAACTGGCCATCCTGGCCCATGGCAAGGAGGCGGACGCCTTGGTGATGGCGGCGGCCGTGGCCGACCATCGGCCGGCGAGCCCAACCAAGGCCAAGCTTAAAAAACAGGCCATGCCTCCGACTCTGCCCCTGGCAGCAACGTCCGATATCCTGCGTACCATGGGTGAGCAAAAGAAAAAAAGCGGCCGCCCCGCCGTGCTGGTTGGCTTTGCCGCGGAGAGCAGCAACCTGACCACGGAGGGACAGCGTAAGCTGCGAGACAAAAACCTCGACCTGATTGCGGTGAACGACATCGGCCACCCGGACCGGGGCTTTGCCGCGGACACCAATCAGGTGCTGCTGCTTGACCGTTTTGGCACCAGCCGACAACTCCCCCTTCTTGGCAAGGAGGAGACCGCCGACCATGTATGGGATACGATTATCGCCCTTTTCCCCGACCGCGACCAAGGCCTGAGGGCCAGGTCAAAAAAGGCGAATAAAAAATAGTAGTAATTAAGGTCAGGCGTGGTGTATAAATTAAATATGTGCAACATCGCGCCAGGCAGACGGGCGGAAAGTTGTTAAAGGAAAAACACGGAAAAGGGAACACGAACCGCGACCGTCACCCCAAAAAATTGTTAACTTACCATCCCTATGTCCTGTCCGCCATTCATAGACTCCTCCCCGGCCAGCCACGTTACTTCATGGCCCCATTATTGCAACTTCAGTAATCACCGACCTTGTGCCGCGCATATTGCCATTACGGCATACGAAAAAGAAGGCTGCCTGAATGCGTTTGTCCGGTTCACCCGCGCCACTGAAGGCGATTGTGGCATGTCAGTACTCGACCTTCCGTGCTATTGGGTGGGTTCTGAATAACTTGGAGAATAGCACGGAGACAACGGGGTATTGACATGAACATCTACGTTGGGAACCTGTCCTACAAACTGACCGAAGCAGAACTGCGCAGCGCCTTCGAGGCTCATGGCGAGGTCTCTTCCGCGAAGATCATTACCGACAAGTTCAGCGGCGACTCCAAGGGGTTCGGCTTTGTCGAGATGCCTGATCAATCCCAGGCCGAGGCAGCCCTCAAACAGATGGATGGCGCCGAACTCGGCGGCCGCAACATCCGGGTGAACGAGGCCAGGCCGCGCACCGATGACCGGCCGAAAAAATTCGACCGCCACTGAACGTTCGGTAATCAGGTTTGGGTAAAAAGGGCGAACCCGCCAAAGGGCCAGCCCTTTTTTCATTATCACCGCCCCAGCGCAACCACCTTCGGCTCATGTTTCACGAAAAAAACCTCGGCCCGCTCCCTGGCCTCTTGCCATGAGGAACTGGACTGCACCGCCATGGCCAGATGGTGGCCAAAGGCGTAATTCTTCTGAAAATAGTGGGTGAACTCCTTCAGGCGCCCGAGCCGTCGCTCTGGCTGAAAATGGGCCTCCAGGAGATCGGCGAAACGGTGGTACACCGATGGCAGGTTCAATTCGGTCACCGGCGGTGGCGCCCCATGGAGGGCGGTGGCGAGGGCAGCGAACACCCAGGGCATTTCCGCGGCCGCGCGGCCGATCATCAGGCCGTCGGCCCCGGACAAAGCCAGGCAGCGGGCGCCATCGGCCGGGCTGTGGATGCCGCCGTTGGCCACCACCGGAATGGAGAGCCAGTTTTTGACGCGTCCCACCCACTCCCAGCGCGGCGGACGGACAAACGATTCACCGCGCAACCGGGCATGCACGGTGAGCAGATCAATACCCTCCCCTTCGAGCAGCAGACAGAAATCCCGCAACTTCACCTCGTCCAGGGTGGCGCCAAGGCGAATCTTGGCCGTAAGGGGCAGATTCGTGCTCTTCCGTGCCGCCGCGACAATAGCGCGCACCGTGTCCGGCGCCTCCATCAGGGCGGCACCAGCCCCCTGCTGGCGCAGCGCCGGGGCCGGGCAGCCCATATTCAGGTCAACCGCGTCGGCGCCCAGACGATGCAAGGCCGCCATGGCCGGGGCCACATCCTCGGCCCTGGCAACCGCCATTTGGTAGGAAAGCGGTCGTTCCTGCTCGGTCCGCAGCAAAAAGGACGAGATGGCCGGGTTTTCCCCCGGCAGCCTGCGGGCCGCGAGCATCTCGGTTGAGAGCAGGCCGACACCGCCGATCTCCTTGATCACCCGCCGCAGGGCCAGGTGGGTCAGCCCGGCCATGGGCGCCAAAAACAAGGGCGGGCTGATGACCAGATCACGGATAACGATTTGCGGGCAGGGGCTCTTCATGGCGACCAGGCTATGGATGGCAGGAGGAATTGACCCGGAGGGGATACACCCTTTTGCCCTGGCCGGCAAGTGTTTTCATTTTTTTGCGGAAATCCGCAAAGCGCGGTATCGTTATTAAAGACGAGGTTGTTTAGGCTGTAGACTGTAGGCTTTTAGAAACTGCGGTCTTCCCAGCCTAAAAAACTAAACACCTACGGACTATCCACCTGAGCAGTTACAATGGAGGAATGAAATGGTGATTGCCCAGTTCTTGCTGAATGCCACGGAATTTGACCTGCAGGTATACAAAAAGCCAACCGACAGCAAGGAGTTGCCTGGAACCCACATCCCTTTCACCGGTTCCCCGCTCCGGCATCCCCTGGACAAGAAAAAGCTGATCCTGGTGGCCGACCCCTACAGCAGTAACACCTTCTACTACGAATTCCGCACTGTTGACGTAAGCTATGTCGAAGAACTGCCCAGCATCGTCAATATGGAGGGGGTCACCGTGGTCATGGCCAGACTGTGGGTGAAAAAACAAAGTCTCGCCATGCGCTGCACCCCCTTTGTGGTGGAGGATCTCCGCGGCAGCCAGCAATAATTGTAAACATTGGGCTAAATGAGTTTTGCTGGTTGTAATCGCAAAAAGTCTGATTACAATGCCCTCTTTAAGGCACCTTCCTTCCTGAAGCGCCTTGCCTGCCTCTTATTACGGATATTGCCAAGGGCGATGGCGCCCCGGTGAAAAAGTTTTCCCATGCCCGATCCAGCACACAAACGTACGCACCCGTTACCAACGCGCCGCTGGCGTCGCCTGCTCCTGCTCATGGGGGCAGCGGTCATCGTGCTGCTGGCCGTTTATCTGTTCATTCTTGATCGCACCATCCGTGCCCGTTTCGAGGGGTTGCGCTGGGATGTGCCGGCCCGGGTCTACGCCAGGCCCCTGGAACTGTACGCCGGCCTCGCCCTGACTCCAACGCAGCTTGAGGAAGAGCTGGCTTTGGCCGGCTACCACCGGGAACGACCGGCCAAGTTGCCGGGCAGCTACGAGAAGAACGACAACGTGATCCACCTGCGCAGCCGGCCCTTTGACTTTGGCGAGGGGCTGGAACCTGCCCGTGAGCTGCTCCTGACCTTTGGCCAGGGCTTGGTGGAGCGGGTCGAGGAGGTCGGCGGCGGTGAAGAAGCACCAGTAGTACGCCTCGACCCGGCCCAGATCGGCAGCATCCACCCGCGCCGCTTCGAGGACCGCATCGTGGTAACCCGCGACAGTGTACCCAAGTTGCTTATCGACACCCTGCTGGCGGTGGAGGATCGCAACTTCTACCACCACCCGGGCATCGACCCGCTGGCCGTGCTCCGCGCCATGTGGGTCAACCTGCGGGCAGGCGAAACAGTGCAGGGCGGCAGCACCATCACCCAGCAACTGGTAAAAAACTTTTTCCTCGACAACCGGCGCACCCTGGTTCGCAAGCTCAACGAGGCCGCCATGGCCCTGCTGCTGGAACGCCACTATGGCAAGGAGGAAATCCTCACTGCTTACATCAACGAAGTCTTCCTGGGTCAGGACGGAGACCGCGCCGTGCATGGCTTCGCCCTGGCCAGCCATTTTTATTTCCGCCGGGCGCTGAATGAACTGTCGCCGGGCCAGACCGCCCTGCTGGTCGGCCTGGTCAAGGGCCCTTCTTTTTACGATCCACGCCAACATGCGGAGCGTTGCCGGGATCGCCGCGTCGTGGTGCTGGCAGCCATGGCCGCTAATGGACTCATCAACCCGGATCAGCGGCAGGCCGCCAGCAAGGAACCGGTCCTGGATGCGGCCGCCCTGACTTCCGGCATAAGCCGTTTCCCCGCCTTTCTGAACCTGGTCAAACGGGAGCTGCTCAAGGAGTATCAGGAAAAGGATCTCACCGATGACGGCATCCGCATCCTCACCACCTTTGATACCCGCGTGCAACTTCGGGTCGAGAAGGCAATCAAACAGGGCACCGCGAACCACAAGAGGTTGCAGGCCGCGGCAGTGGTGGCAAGCCGTGACAGCGGCGAAATCCAGGCCCTGGCCGGCGACCGCCAGGCCGGCTTCGCCGGTTTCAACCGGGCTCTGGACGCGGCCCGGCCCATCGGCTCGCTGGTGAAACCCGCCGTCTACCTTACCGCCCTGGCAAACGGTTACACCCTGGCCACCCCCGTGGAGGACAACGCCGTGAGCCTCCCGGCCGAGGAGGGCAAGGTCTGGCAGCCAGAGAACTACGACCACCAGGAGCACGGCACCATCCCCCTGTTCCAGGCCCTGGCCCACTCCTATAACCTGGCCACGGTGCGACTGGGCATGAGTCTCGGCCTCGACAAGGTAGCCGCCACCCTGGGCCGGCTGGGCGCGCCCCGGGACATCCCGCGGTACCCGTCCCTGCTGCTG
The DNA here is from genome assembly GCA_020717925.1 of Desulfocapsa sp. Lineage (GTDB taxonomy): Bacteria > Desulfobacterota > Desulfobulbia > Desulfobulbales > CG2-30-60-27 > CG2-30-60-27. Next base: position 2,882 of record DYDL01000013.1, on the reverse strand, counting down.
GGCGCCATCGACATGACGCCCTTGGAGGTGACCCAGATTTATCAGACCCTGGCGGATGGCGGCTTTCATACGCCGCTGCGGGCCATCCGCGCGGTGCTTGCCGCGGACGGCAAATCATTAAAGCGTTTTGGCCTGGCGGTGGAGCAACGCTTCGCGCCCGACCACGTCTTTCTGCTCAACAGCGCCTTGGCGCAGGTGGTGGCCAGCGGCACTGGCCAGCCCCTGGCCAGCTATCTGCCGCCGGGAACGGCAGCCGGCAAGACCGGCACCTCCAACGATCTGCGCGACAGTTGGTTCGCCGGCTTCACCAGTGACCGGGTGGCGGTGGTCTGGGTGGGCCGCGACGACAACACCCCCATGGGACTCACCGGTGCCAGCGGCGCTCTGCCCATCTGGGGTAGATTCATGCAGGAACTTGGCACCCAGCCGCTCGAGCTGGCGGTGCCACCAGGCATCGTCTGGGCCAGGGTGGGACCTGAACAATTTGCCAACAACGGGGCGGACCATTGGTCGGCCGTCACCCTGCCCTTTCTGGAGGGCAGTGCCCCGCCCGGTGCGGCGGTTACGAGGGAGCGCAACGAAGGCGGGCTGCTCCCCAAGATCAGGAGTCTGTTTGGATGGTGAGCAATAACGAGAAGAAAATTATACGGCAGTTGCGGCTCGGTCTCGCCTTGGTGCTGGCGACCATGCTGCTGGTGAGTGGCTGTGCCCCCCTGAAGGTCATTAAAATACCGCCCCCCACTCGACACCCCGCCCCAGCGCCTGCTCCCGCGCCGATCCCCGCGCCAGCGCCCAAACCAGCGCCCGCGCCTGCCCCTGCTCCCGCGCCAACGCCCACCCCATCGCTTCTGCCAGCGCCAGAGCCGCCAGCGCCACCAGCCAAGACCACTGGACCAGCGGCCAGCCTGATCGAAGCAGGCCGCAAGCAACTTGCCGCCGGACAGACGGACCAGGCCGAGACCACCTTGGAACGGGCCATCCGCATCGACCCCCGCAATCCTCTGGTCTGGCACACCATGGCGCAAGTCCAATACAATCAGGACAACTTTGCCAAGGCGGTTCAGTTCTGCCTGAAAGCCAATACCCTGCTGCCGCCCACCTCTTCACTCCGCCGCGCCAATTGGGAACTTCTGGCCGATGCTTACCAGCATCTGGGGGAAAAGGCCAAGGCCCAGGAAGCCTTGGCAGAGGCAATCAAAAGCGGCGATTGAGAAAGGAGTCAATATGCTTAAAGAGTTGTCAGTTAATTTTGGAAATTTTCTGCTATCACTCTCGGACGCTATCGACCTTGCCAGTTCGCAAATTGCTTCACATCAAATGAGAACCGCCTTCATTGCGTGGCAAATTGCTAAAGCCGCCTCCCTTTCCAAGGAAAGAATTGAAAATATATTTATTGCGTCATTGTTTCATGACATTGGCGCGTTGTCTTTGGAAGACAAAATAAAGATTCATAAATTTGAAGAAGTAAATCCGGAAACACATTGCATTCTCGGCGAAGCTTTATTCGATTCAACTCCTTTATTTGCTCCTGCAAAAAAAATAGTCAGGTACCATCACAGGCCATGTCACCTGTGGGGTTCAATCGTTGCTTCGCCCGACGCTATTGATTCTCAAATTCTTTATCTTGCCGACTACCTTGAAAGAAAAATAAATAGAAACCAATTCATTTTGCACCAAGTTGACGATCTTAATGACAAAATTACATCGGTATCTGGAAATCTTATCAATGATGATATCGTAAATTTATTCATGGAAATATCATGTCGTGAAGACTTCTGGCTTGACTTGTCATCTAGCAGATTATATTCAATACTTTTACATTCTGGTCCTTTTAGAAGATCGGAAATTGATTATGACAATCTTTTTTCCATTGCCGCACTATTCAGAAATACGATTGATTTCAAATCGAGATTTACGGCAACTCACTCAACCGGAGTAGCGGAATGTGCCGTTATGCTGTCAAGATTGTTTGGCTTAACGGATAATGAAGTGAAACAAATTGAAATTGCAGGATATTTTCATGATCTTGGCAAATTTGCCGTGCCAAATTCCATTCTAGAAAAACCTGACAAACTCACGAAAGATGAATATGCAGTAATAAGGCAACATACATATTTCACCTATTCAGTTTTGAATACCATTGGAGGACTCGACCATATTTCAGAGTGGGCTGCATTCCATCATGAAAAATTAGATGGATCAGGGTATCCTTTCCATGCGGGATCCGATAAAATTAATACAGGTGCCAGGATTATGGCAGCATCGGATATTTTCACCGCCATCGCGGAGGACAGACCTTACAGAAAGGGAATGGAAAGGGAAAAGATCGAGACAATCTTGAAAAACCAAGTTGAACACAAGGCACTTGATAAAAAAATCGTCAATTTACTCATCGAAAATTTTGAGGAGATATCGTCACAGGTTAAAGAAAAACAGCTTGTCTCGCGTGAAATATTTGAAATGAAATTTGCAACCATCAAACACAACCCACATCGATTTAATGGTGCACACAATGCATGATTTATTTATAAAATGGGATGAAAAATATAACCTTGGAATCCCAATAATTGATGAACAGCACAGAGCTATTGTTTCAACAATTAATACATATCACTATTTTGTTACAGAAAAAAATGCCGAAGATGCACTAAGGCCAACATTCATTACATTGGATCAATACACTAAAACTCATTTTATGACTGAGGAAAATATATTTAAACAAACTGAATATCCAGAAACGTTAAACCACAAAATACTGCATGAGAAATTAGCAAAAAGTATGAAAGAGATTGCTGTACAGGCACTACACGAAAATGACCCGGATGTTGCATTGCATTTTCTAAAAAAATGGTGGCTAACACATATCAGAATAGAAGATGCTA
>DYDL01000433.1 GCA_020717925.1 Desulfocapsa sp. | reverse complement strand
AAGACCCCGCTGACCACCTCCCTGATCCAGGCTGGCGATGTGCTGGCTTCCAGAGAAGGCGAATCCACCGTCCTGCTGATCAGCGACGGCATTGAGACCTGCGGTGGTGACCCGTGCGCCGCCGTGGCCGCCATGCGGGAAAAAGGGATCAAGCTGGTGGTGCATGTGATTGGTTTTGACGTGCGCGGTGCGGCCGTGGAGCAGTTGCAGTGTATCGCCCGCGCCGGTGGGGGCAGCTATTTTCAGGCCAACGACACCAACGGCCTGCAACAGGCCCTGCAATCAGTCCGAGCGGTGGTGGTCGAACACAAGGCACCCGCTCCTCTCCCGAAGCCTGCTCCTGTCATGGAGTCTCCCGCTGTCCAGGCCGCTGCCGCCCCAACCGAACAGAGCAGCTCCTCCAGACGGGTACGGATTGCCGGTCCGGGCACAGTGATCATAGAGCCGGCCGCCTGGGTAAAGACACCGCCTCAGCACTGGGTCCTGGTGGAGGCGGAATCCGGTGAGCGGCGCGCCGAAGGTTCAGGCCTGCAAACCAGTGTCAAAGAGGGTGAGTATCAGGTTGTCTGGAAGCAGTCAGAACACGATCACACCGAAGTTCCCCTCACCGCGACCGTGCAGGTGCAAAACGGCCAGACCACCAAGGTGGCCATAGACACCGGCCTCAAACCCGTCACCCCGGCTGGAGTCCTGCCGCCCCACTGGTGGGGGCTGATGCCTGCGGAAGAGACCCTGAATGCCGCGATCAAATATCCTGACTGCATCCGCTTCCGCGACACCCTGGAAGCACAGGTCGTCCCGGCGGGGAGATACCGCCTCCTCTGGCGGCAGAGCGAATATACCACCACCCAGGATATGGGGATCATCACCATCGAAAGCGGCCGTCTCAACGAAATTGCCATGGACAGCGGACTTGCCCTGCAACCCGCCGACTGGGTGACTGCTGAACCCTATTACTATGCCCTCCTCGACGGCCAGGGCAAACAAATCGCCCGCTGGAACACCTACGGCCCACAACTGGCCGCTCCGGGGCGCTCCACCCTGGTGATCCGCCCAACGGAACACAGCCACGAAGACATCATCTGGGGCGAGGTGGATATTGCTGCCCATGGTGTTCAGGCCGTGCCCATCAACTCCGGCCTTCGTTTTCTCACGGCCAAGGATGCGCCCGCTCCCTACCGTGTCTTCCTTGTGAATCTGGCCACCAGCAAGGAAGTCGTCATGAAACAGTCCTGGGGGCCTCTGCCTCTGCCGCCTGGCCGCTACCGCCTTGACTGGCGGCAGACCGAACACGACCACGGCAAAGTCCGCAGTACCCTGGCCGACGAAATCATCATTGAGCCCGGCGTTTTGTTGGAGGTGGAGAT
>DYDL01000432.1 GCA_020717925.1 Desulfocapsa sp. | reverse complement strand
GCGCCTTGATGTACGGCACCATTGATTACAACACCGGTGGCGCGATCGACACCATCAATGCCTGGCATGTGCCGCCGGACGGTGAGGTCGACCCGGCCCAGAACACCAATCGCATCTTCCTTGATGCTGCTGAATCATATTTTAGCTTTCCGGTGAACTTCACCGGCGATGACACCAACCTCGCTATTGAGCTCAGCTTCGGGGCGCGCTACACCGGCCTGCAGACCCCTCTGCCCCAGATTTTGGTGAGCGACAATGGCGCCTTTGCCAACGCTGGCACCAGCGCTTACATCACCAAGGAGACTCTCTGGAACTCGGTTTACGATCAAAATGGCAATGCCATGGCCACTGCTGTTTTGCCAGCGGTTGACTCATTCGATGTTACTGGCTTCAACTATAGTGGCGATGCCGTCACCTTTCATTATGATGTGGTTGGTACAAATAAGGTGTCGGATTTCCTAACTCAACTGGGTGATGAGTTTGATTGTACCGCCACCATCGACAGCTTGGGTCGGCTGAAGCTCACCGATGGCAGCGACGGTCCCTCAGGGTTCTTTATCTCGAGTTTCGTCGCCAATACGCTCAGCGGCGCTGATCCCTTCGGCTCTCAGGTCAATGTCAACACCTCCAAGCAGCAGATCGTCTCGCCGGGGCGGGCCCTCTCAAGCGTCGGCGGCCCGCCTATCACCGCAGCCAGTACCTGGGGAGCGGTATTTGCCAGTGCCGGTGGCACTGCCGTGCCAGCCGACGGCACCTTTACCTTTACTGGTTTCCGGTCGGACAACATTGCTGTAACGGATACGTTCACCGTCAATACTACCCAATCACCCACTGACACGGTTCAGGATCTTCTGAGCTGGTTGGAGACCACCTTTCAGGCCAGTGCCCAAATCGACGGCGCGGGTCGCCTGGTGCTCACCGACTGGACCGCCTCCACCTCCACCCATACCTCTTACCTGGCGATTTCTGATATTACATACGGCGCTGGCGCGCCGGCGATTTTCGGACCGGCGGCCACGGATTTCAGTACGATTCTCGGGGACAGCATCATGGACGATAGCCGCCAGGGCATTACGGTCAGTAACGATTTTGAGTTCGAGGCCCTCAGTTCCACTCAGTATGCCAACAGTTCCACCACCATCTTCCAGGATCAGAACGGTTTTGCCTCGGGCTTCCTGCAATCGGTGTCGGTGGATACCGATGGCGTCATCACTGGCGCCTACTCCAATGGTCAGGTGTTGCAGCGCGCCCAGGTGGCGCTGGCCACCTTCAACAACCTCGACGGGTTGTTCAAGGAGGGCGGCAACATCTACACCCAGACCACCAAGTCCGGCGCCCCGATTACCGGCGCGCCCGGCACCAAC
>DYDL01000152.1 GCA_020717925.1 Desulfocapsa sp. | reverse complement strand
GCGACCCGGACCAGGCTATTTACGGCTTTCGCGGCAGCGACCTCGCTTTTTTCAACGATTTCGCCGGGCAACCGACCACCACCTCTCTGGCCCTCACCAAAAACTACCGCTCCGCCCCGGAGATCCTGGAGGCGGCCAACGCGGTGATCCGCCACAATCCAGCCCGGAGCCGGGCCACTCTGGAACCGCAGTTGCCAGGGCCCGGCCGCCTGGAATGGTGCCTCAGCCCCAGCGAGGCGGCCGAGGCCGAGTATGTGGTGCAACGCATCGAGGAGAGCCTGGGCGGTATCAGCCACTTCTCCATCAACTCGGGCCGCGGCGGGGCAAATGAAATTGACCGGAGTTTTGCCGACGTGGCCGTGCTTTTCCGCCAGTCCCGCCAGGGTGACCCCATTGCCGCGGCCCTCGAACGGCGCGGCATCCCTTTTCAGCGGGTGGGGGGGACTCCCTTCTTCATGGGCACGGAACTGCGGCCGGCCTATCATCTGGCGCAGGCCATGGCCGGCCAGGCGGAACTGGCCGATTTTCTCCTGCTGCTGGGCCGGATGGACGGCATCGGCCAAACCACCCTGCATAACATCGAAGAGAGTCTTGGGTTGGACACGCCCGATATCCTCGCCAGCACAGCAACTCTCCCCCTGCCCCGCATTGCCCGCGAGGGTTGCCGCCGGCTGGCCGACACGATCGCCACCGGCCGACTCATGGCAGAGGAAAGCGGGGTGGCGCCCGCGCTCAGACAGGCTCTGCCCACCCTGGCGGTGCCCGAGGAGACAACCGACACCAAGCGCTTCCTCGACCTGGCCGGCGCCTTTGGCCACGATCTGGCCGGCTTCGCCGACCACCTGCGCGCCAACCGGGCGGGCACGGTCTACGATCCCAAGGCCGAGGCCGTGGCGCTCATGACCCTGCACGCCGCCAAGGGTCTGGAATTTCCGGTGGTCTTTTTAACCGGCCTGGAGGAAGGACTTTTGCCCAGCGCCCGCCCCGGGCAGACGAGTGACCTGGAGGAGGAACGCAGGCTCTTCTATACCGGCCTCACCCGGGCCCGGGAAACGGTGATCATGACCGCGGCGGCCACTCGCGCCATGTACGGCAAGACGACAACGCAGACCGTCTCCCGCTTTGTAGGTGAGATCCCCGGCCAGTTGTTGACCACGGTGACCCGAAAAAAGCAGCCGGTCAAAAAGAGGGCCAAGGTGCAGATGACCCTGTTTTAACCGGAAAAAAGAATGCAATGACTGCCATAACCTTGCCCAGGAACCTGAAGATCGGCAGGTCCATTGTCGGCCTGGTGGGACTGGATCTGGCCCTGACCGCAATCCTGGCCGCAAAACTGCCCGAGGACGCGGCCGTTGAGCGGCTGTTTCAGGCGGTGGCCGGTAAAAATTATATCCCCGACCACGCCGCCTCCCTTTACCGAGAGGCCCTGCGTCTGGAGTATCGCCGCCAGGCAGGCCTGGAGACGGGCAACGCGACCGGCCTGACCATCCGCATCCTGGGGCCGGGCTGCGTCACCTGCAACCGCATCAAGACCATGGTCATCGAGGTGCTGCAGAAACTCCAACTGGCGGCCGACATGGAACAAATCCACGACCTGGACGAAATCTGGCGGCACGGGGTAATCAATACCCCGGCCCTGATCATCAACGACCAGATCAAGGCCAGCGGCCGCCACCCCAGCCCGGCCGAGGTGGAGGAGTGGATCAGGGAGGCTGCCGAGGGCACCATGTCCACCTGACCCACCAAATACCGGTGTTCCAGGATGGGCTGAAAGTTGCAATGTTAAGGGCATCCCACACCCTGACGCTTGACCGAAGGTAGCAGACAACCTCCTGCTGGTCAGGCGCGACCGCTATCCCGCAAATCGCACTCCTCGCAAAGGGCCGGCACAAAGGCATTATAGGCAACGGTGATGCCCAGGGCAAAGAGCGCGGTGCCCACCCCCAGCAGGGCGCCGATGGTGGTCGGCGCCAGCAGTGCCAGGCGGATCAGCACGGTGGCCACCGCGAAGCCGGAGTTGCGGAAGGCCACCAGGTATTGTGAGCTGTAGCGCAGGGAGATGAGGACGATGAGCACGTCGCTGAAGATGAGCAGGGTATAGAACATCTCAAAGACGTTTTCCGGATGGCCGAGCAGGAAGTAGCCAAACAGATCATAGCCCGCGAGCACGACAAAGCTTGCCAACAAGGTCAGGGCGATGCCCTTCTTGGCGAGGATGAACTTGCCCTTGTCGCCGACCCGCATCTTGAGAGGATGGGGGGTCTGCAAACGGTAGAAGAAACCGAGGATCACAAAGATAAGAAGCGCGCTGACCGCCGAGGCCACAATGGGCACGAGTACCGACTCGATCTGCTCCCACGCCAGGGGCTCGCTGAAATGGGAAATTTTCTTAAAGGTGCCCCGCAACAGGATAAGGGAGAGAATCTCGAACTGCTTACCCACGGAGCGCGACACCGAGTAAACCAGGCTCAGAATGAGGCTGACCACCTCCAGGGCAAGCAACAGGGTGAAGGCCTGTTCGATGGCGGCCAGGTGGGTGCGGGAGAAGATATGGTCCAGGGGCGGCGGCAGCAACGCCCGCCGGTTGAGCTCGATAACGGTCACTGCCAGCAGGAAAAAAAACACCAGAAAAGAGGCCAGAAACTTTTGTCCGGCCGGGCTTTCCCAACGTTTCTCGAAGAGATCGAACAGGGTGCCGCAACGGGTAAACAGAGGATACATCATCGGTTACTCCCATGGTGAGGGAAAGCGGGGAAGCGGTTACCGGCCCCGGACGCCGCCCTTATACCGCCTCGGCAAAGGGAAACTCAGGGTCGTCCAGAAGTTTACCCATGCGCTGCTTGCTGCCGGTCCTGGCATCGTGAAAGTCCACCAACTTTTCAATCACCTCCAGCACCTTTGCCTCGTCGGCCTGACGCACGATGCGGCGGCCCACCCGGGGTTGCGGGCCGCCCTTGCCGCCCGCGTAAATGTCATAGCCCGCGCGGGTGGCCAGCACGCCGATATCGGTAAGCAGAGCGCCTGAACAGGAGGCCGGGCAGCCGGCCAGGGCGATCTTGATCTTGGGCTTGACATTGCTCCGGCTGCCAAAGCGCTCCATGATGTGGCTGGAAAGCGCCGCGGTGTCAACCAGCCCAAGCTTGCAGTCGGCTTTGCCGACACAAATCCTGGGCAGGGGAAAGCGGCCTGGTCCCTTGAAGGTCGCGCCGACGCCCGCCAGTTCCGCCTTAACCTCGTCAAATTTCTCGACTGGAATCCCCATGACCCGGAGATTCTGCAAGGTAGAAAGATAGAGTTTAAGACGAAAACGCTCGGCCAGGTCATCCACCGTGCGCAACAGGTCCAGGGGCAAACGGCCGGCTGGCAGCATTATGGTGACGCTCTTCGTTTCCGCGGTATTGTGCTCGTTCATGACAACTTTCTCCTGCTTAGCTAAAATTATTCTTGGCAAAAATGATTGCCTGGATTTTTTTTCAATGGTATTGAGTTGTTGTCGGAATGATTAAATACTCGATACCGGCGCGTCAACATCCTATAGCCTGTATTTTTTTAAAATCGCCTCGGACCTGGGCCGAGCATTATAATCAGGAGAATCTGCGCATGGGCCATCACGCCAACAATCCATACAGTGCCGACGACCGGGCCAGCAAGGCCATTGACCGTAAACGGGAACAGGAGCGGCATTCCATGATTCACTCGGCCTTCAAGAATGCCGACGAACTCGCAACCCGGCTGGTGCAACGGTTGCTCGACAACCACATCATCGAGACCACCTCGGAGTCCGCCATCCGCGAGTTGTTCGTCGATCGCCTGAAAGGGCTGGGCGATATCGAGGATTTCGACCTGCAGTTCAAAATCGCCCCGCTACGCTCCCTGGCCCCGGACGCCAACTTCATCAGCCTCTACTTCACCCAGTTCATCATCGAGGATCTGGTGGACAACAAGAACATCCAGGATGTGTTCGGCGACGACCTGGAAATATACAAAACCGTCAACTCAGTGCTCGGCGCCCTGCGTAAGCCATCCTGAGCGGTTCCTTAAAACTTTAGATAAGTATAGCCCTTCAGCCCCTTCTCGTAGTCACTCAACAGCCGCATGGCCTCGTTGGGCCGCAACCGGTCCTCCTTGATCGCCAGGTCGAACTGGGCCTTCATCTTGCGGCCCAGATCGTTCTCTGAATACTGCACCAGGGCCAACACCTTTTCCATGGTCGTGCCCTCGATGGTCTCCTCGATATAGTAACCCGCCTCCTCGTTCTCATCCAAAAAAACATGGGCCTCGTTGACCCGGCCGAAGAGGTTGTGCAGGTCGCCCATGATATCCTGGTAGGCGCCGGTGAGGAAGATGCCCAGATAATAAGGCTCACCATTGACGCGATGCAGGGGCAGGACATCAACCCCTTCCTCGTAGAGATTGATGAACTTGGAGACCCGGCCGTCGGAATCGCAGGTAATGTCGGCCAGGGTGCCGCGCCGGGTCGGCTCCTCGTCGAGCCGGTGCAGGGGCATGATCGGGAAAAGCTGACCAAAGCCCCAGTGATCCAGAAGCGACTGAAAGACACTGAAATTGCAGAGGTACTGGTCGCCCAGCCTGCTTTCCAGGTCAAGAATCTCGTCCGGTTTGTAGTCGGCGCCCTTAAAGCGCTGCAGCACCTCGTAGCTGGTCAGCCAGAAGAGTTTCTCCACCTCGGCCTTGACCGTCAAGTCTATGAGGCCCAGGCCAAAATGGGTCTGAGCCTCCTGATACAGGTGCAGCACCTCGTGATAGGCCTCCAGCGGGTTGGAAGGGCTGATGGTCTGGAAGGTATCCCAGGCGTCCTCCACCAGCTTGTGGCAACCGGCCGGCGGCGCCACGGCTATCCCCTCCGGCACCTTGCCGATATGGCCGAAGCTCTCCACCACCAGGACGGTGTGATGGGCCACCAGGGCGCGGCCGCTCTCCGAGATCATCACCGGGTGCTCCACCTTCTCGGCGTCGCACACGTCCATGATGTTATAGACGATGTCCCGGGCATACTCGTTCAGTGAGTAGTTGATGGAGGAGTGGAAGGTGGTGCGGCTGCCGTCGTAGTCTACCCCCAGGCCGCCGCCCACATCGAGATAGCCCAGCGGATGACCGGTCTTCCGCAGCTTGGCGTAGAACATGGCCCCTTCCCGCACCGCCTTCTTGATGGTGATGATGTCGGGAATCTGGGAACCAATGTGGAAATGGACGAGCCGCAGGCAGTGGGCCATGCCCGCCTCCTTCAGCAGGGCCGAGGCGTCGAGGATCTCGCTGGTGGTGAGCCCGAACTTGGCGTCCTCGCCCGTGCTCTTCTGCCATTTACCGACCCCGGGGGTCATGAGCCGCACCCTGAGCCCGATCATGGGCTCAATGGCCATCTCCCGGGCCAGATTGATTATGGTGCGGATCTCCTCGACCTTTTCCGCCACCAGGACGAGCTTTTTGCCAAGCTTGTTGCCGATGAGCGCCGTGCTGATGTATTGCCGGTCCTTGTAGCCGTTGCAGATGATCAGGCTCTCGGGATCCTCGTGCACGGCCAGGGCGGCGAACAGCTCCGGCTTAGAGCCGACCTCAAGCCCCAGGTGAAAGGGCTTGCCGGCGTCGATGATCTCCTCGACCACCTCGCGCAACTGATTCACCTTGACCGGGTATACCCCGCGGAAATAGGAACGATAGCCGTATTCGGCCATGGCGTCGGCAAAGGCCGAGTTAACCCGCTCCACCCGGTTACGCAGCAGGTCTTGAAAGCGGATGAGCATGGGAAAATGCAACCCCTGATCCAGGGCCTCGCGCATCACATCAACGATGGCGATGCTCGAGCCAGCGCCCTTCAAGGGGCTGACCGTGACCAGGCCATCCTGGTTGATATCAAAATAGCCCACGCCCCAGCGGGAGATGCCGTACATCTCGCGCGCCTTGTCAATCGTCCAGGTGTTCTCCATCCCGTCCACGCCCCCCGGTCAGCGATCACTCCACAAGAAAAGCCTCTTTTATACACTTAAACCCCAGATTTTCAACTCTCTTTCTGGCTTCTTGCCGCGCAACCGGGTATAGTACGCCCCTCTTCTGCCAGGAAAAACCATGCCGCCCAAGGCCTCACGACATCCAGACACCCTCCCGCGCCTAGTCTATGCCAATGACCGGGGCGAGATCACCGATTTTCCCGGCCTGGCCATGGCCGGCCGGAGCGGCGAACTCGTCGGGGTGCCTGACCTGACGGATCTCATCCCCCTGCCCGCGGGCAGCGACCTCTTCCTGCTGCCGCATCGCAAACCCGTGGGCATCCATCCGCGCAGCGGCGAAATCGTGACCATGGAACAGAATCCCATGGCGCCAAAGGATGGTATTCAGGCGGTGGCGGCCTTCATGGCGCCGGCCCACACCGTAACCTTGACCGCCGCCTTTAAAAAAGAGCGCCCGGGGGTGGCCCCCCTGCCCCTCTTTGCCTACGCCGCGGTAGGCTGGCACCGGGGCCGGTTCTGGGCCGCCGGTTTCCGCAGCGACCCGGACACCCGCCAGGAGTTTACCAACGTGGCGCCGGACATTATTCAGAAACGCACCCAACAATGCATGCTGGCCCACCCCGCCAACCGGCTCATCCAGCACCTGGGCAAATGCAGCCTAACCTACGGTTGCCCGGCGGCCAAGAACTATTTTCTCGGCCGCTTCGAGGCGCCGCTGCCCACTTCGCCGGCCTGCAATGCCGCCTGCCTGGGCTGTATCTCCCTGCAGCCCTCGGGCTGCTGCCCGGCCACCCAGGACCGCATCCGCTTCGTGCCCTCGGCCGCGGAAATCGCCGAGGTGGCCGTGCCCCATCTGCGGAAGGCCAAACGGCCGGTGGTCAGCTTTGGCCAGGGCTGCGAGGGCGAGCCCCTGCTGCAGGCCGAGACCATTGCCACGGCCATCCGCGCCATCCGTAAGCAAACCAGCCGCGGCACCATCAACCTGAACAGTAACGCCAGCCGGCCAGAGGCGGTAGCCGAGCTGGCCGCCGCCGGCCTCGACTCCATCCGGGTGAGCATGAACAGCGCCCGGCCGGAAAAGCACCGCCTCTACTATCGCCCCACGGGCTTCAGCTTTGCCGAGGTCTTGGAGTCGATAACCGTTATGAAGAAACAGGGGAAATGGGTGTCGTTGAACTACTTCATGCTGCCCGGCTTCACCGACGACCCCGAAGAGTTCGCTGCCCTGTGCGAACTGGTGGCAACCCGGCACCCTGATCTCATCCAACTCCGCAACCTGAACATGGACCCGGACTGGTACCTGGAAGAGATGGGCCATCAGCCAACCACCGGGCCCATGGGCATCCGGCGCTGGCTGGCGGAACTGAAAAAACGTTTCCCCGCCCTGCGCTTCGGCTACTTCAATCCGCCGCTTGGATAGGCCGCCGAGCCTACAAGAATCTGTTGAGCAGCCAGAAGACAAGGAGCCCTGACCCGAGGGCCCCGTACATGAGCACTCAGGGTGTGCAGAAATCGCTTTGCCAGCGCAGCAGCAGAAACAAGGCAAGCCCACCGGCGAGTACGCTGAGCAGCATGACGACAAAGATACCCATGGATCGGCCTCACGCTTGCTGGGCTGTCGCCCGTTAAACCGTTGGTGTTTGTTGCTCATGATACTGCCGGCCGCGGCCAAAGTCCAGCCTTGCGGGAGAGGGTGAGCCGATCCCGGCAATTTCCCTGGTTTTTTGTGCCGACTTGGCGTACAGAGAGGCAAACGCAGTCAACGATAACCGCCCGGCCCCAGGAGTGCCATGTTCGCCTACCAGAAAAACAACCGCTA
>DYDL01000431.1 GCA_020717925.1 Desulfocapsa sp. | reverse complement strand
TGGAGGCGCCCCATGATGCTGCAAGCCCTCATCGCCTACGCCGAACGCGAAAAGCTCGGCGACCCGGATTTTGAAACCGTGGGCGTGCGCTGGCTCATCCCGCTCGACGGCTCTGGCAAGCTGGCCGGTGGGCCGATTCCGCTGGCAGAGAACCCTGACGATAAGAAACCGAGGCCGAAACAACTCTTCCGTCCGTTCACTTCCGTCAACGAACTCGCCCAAGGCAACAAGTCTCATTTCCTTTGCGACACGCTCGAAAGGGCTACGCTTATGCTCGACGCGAAGGCCGAGGACAAGGCCCCGGCCCGCCGGGTGCAGCATCACTATTTCAAGGCCCTGCTGACTGAAGCTGCTGCGGCTTGTCCTGGAGAGTCAGCGCGGGTGAACGCTGTCCTTTCCTTCCTGAATGATCCCGATAGTATCGCCACGCTCCACCGTCAACTCGCGGACTTCAAAGCCAAGCCATCCGACAATGCCGCCTTCGCCGTGGACGGCAATAACCTGCTCGACTCCGAACCACTCAAACAGTTCTGGCGGCAGCGTCGGCACAAGGCGGCTGAAGGCACATCGCGCAGCCGTCGCGTCTGCATCGCCACAGGCGAATTGGACGAAACCCTCGACACAACCGAGAAGATCAAGGGCGTGCCGGGCGGACTGGCCACCGGCACGAACTTGATCAGCTTTGACAAGGACTCCTTCCGTTCCTTCGGCCTTGAACAAGCGCAGAACGCCGCGCTTTCCCCCTCTGCCGAACTCAAACTGCGTTCCGCACTGAACAAGCTCATCGAGAAGAGCCGCGCGCAGAGACTTGTGTTCAACGACGTCATCCACCTCCACTGGACTCGGCAGTCTGTTGAGTTTGATCCCCTCGATCCCATCGTAAGCGGAGATCCAAACCTGGTTGAGCGATTGCTTAAGTCCGTCCAGCAAGGCCAGCAGGTCGTTGGTCTCGACGCCAACGCCTATTACGCGCTGAGCCTTTCCGGTAACGGCGCGCGCATTGTCGTGCGAGACTGGTTCGAATCCACCGTGCCGGAAGTCGAGCGTCACGTCGCCGAATGGTTTGAGGACCTCACCCTTGTGCCGCCCGAAGGCATTGGCCGGAAGCGCGACTTCAAGCTGGGCGCATTGCTCTACGGCATGGTTCGCGCAGAACTGGACGAGCTGCCGCCCCAACTGCCCACGCAATTGCTCCACGGTGCTCTACGCGGCCGTTCCGTGCCGTTGTCGCAGACGGCACTTGTTGCCGCGTTGCGCCGCCAGCAACTCGACCAGGACAACAAACTCAACCCCGCGCGCCTTGCGCTGATCAAGGCGTGCCTCATCCGTTCACCCAACACAAACGAAAACCGAAAGGACTGTATGACTGAATGCCTCAACACCG
>DYDL01000151.1 GCA_020717925.1 Desulfocapsa sp. | reverse complement strand
CAAGAACAGGAGACAGAACAACGGAAGGAAGGATGGTTTCATGGCGGTTCTTTGAGTGCGGACTTTACCAGATTCGACAAGCCCGTGGTAATGAACAAAATCGCGTCCGTCTTCACCGACCGCAGCAAACTCTCCGTGACCAGCCGATGGCCGGCAATGAATCCGTCAAGAATCAGAAACCGACACCGACGATGACTCAGAAAGTCCGGGCGGGCGGGCACTCGATGTGCCATAACAGCGTCAGGAATCGCTCACGAATCCGACGTTTCAGCGCGCGAGTAATGGCATCGATGAGACCGTCGGGCAGATGCAGCGCGACGGCGGTTATGCCAAACGCCGTGGCTGCGGCTGGTCGGCCGATTGCGGCGGCGCCGACCCCCGCAAGGTAGTTGGCGCAGGAAAGATACCATTTCGCGTTGCGCGAGGCCGTGTCCAAGCTTTGCAGCTTGTCGTCCATCTCGCAGTATGCAGTGCCAATCGTATCTCGCAGTTGCTCAATGCCCGTCTCGGTTAACTGAACCTGGCGCAACTTCTCGACGGCTCTTGCATAAGCCGGGTCCTCCCGAAGCTTATCGAGCATTTTGGCCGATGGCTTTAGCGGAACTCGGCAGCTTAACTCAGGGAACGGCAACCATGTCTCCATTTTACGAAATGCGTCCGTCAGCCCGAACGTCCGCTTGACGTATTGGTTTCTGTTGTGGACTGCGTGCTCCGGGCAGACCAACCCATGACAAATGGGGTGATCCAGTCGCATATGCACGTGCGTCAATAGGGCCAACGCCTTCTTGATCGGCATATCCAATACTTCGCGAACAACATCCTCACCGAGGAAACAACAGGCGTGCGCGTATTTGAACGTGAAGGACTCCAAAACATTTTCGCGCCGCTGTCGCGTTGGCAAAATCCCCGGCCGCTGGTAAGGCTCCCAGCATTCGGGATGGTTGAACGCCAATCTGATAGCTTGTTGTTCTCTGGCCTTTGCTCGCAGCCGCTCGAATTCGTCACAGCACACTCGGTGAGTATCCTTGACCACATAGTCGAGGTCAGCGCCAAAGAGAATGGCATAAACCAAGCCGCCTCTAATGAAGTATGATGGTGGGTTCAGCTTCAGAATGGGATCGAGGAAATCCAAGCCAACATAGTTCAAGGGGCGCTGGATCAATGGAAGCACATGTCCCGCCTCGGCAAGCTCTGCAAACTCACGAGGGGAATAGCCATAGGCAAGCTTGAAAACCCTTTCACTGCAAACCGGATAAATGGGGACGGCTGCCTTTCCCGACAACGCCACCAGATCAGCCAACCGGGCCGACTCGACGTAACTTTGCAGTTCTGTGTGCCCGAATACTGCGCGCACGATTTCACCGAAGCGGGTTCCTCTATCCTCTGCGTAAACTCGCTGCGCTTCGCGCGCGCACGTCAGAGCGCGTTCACGCTCGATCCGTTCGCAACGCTCTAAGTCCGACGAGTTCATACCGCGAATGTGGCAGGCATGTTAGCTTTTGGAAAGGGCACGGCTTGGCGGCCATCAATCCGCGCCTAGGGCTACTGGCCGCTATGCCAAATGCAGGGCCTTGCGACGGGTTGGGGTGGAATTGCCCCACCCCAGCGCAGTATCACACCGAAAAGAAATGCACAGGCAGCGAACGCAAGATGAAATGCTATGATGCCAGCAACGAATGACTCCTTCTCAAGAACGGCTAGCCGGCTGATCTGTGGAGCGTAGTGCAGTAAGATGAGTAAGCTGCACAGGGTTGGAATATTCAGCCCAAGACTCAAAGCTTTCGTCTCTTTTTTTGTCACCGGGTCGGGAGATAGGAAATGTGTGGACCAGTCCCACAGGACAAACCATGAGAAAAGCAAAAAGACGATTGCGATGTGTAAAATTGGTTCGTAATGGTTCGCTTGGCTTTCCCCGCTCCGCTTTTTCAATGGAACAACATAGTTGAGTGCCTCAAGAAGACGAGATGGCAGTTCAGAGATTCCTCCCACTTCGGCTTTTGTATCCAATGGGTGCGTCGATTCAATGTTGATTGCCCCTGAAGCAGGCGGGGTTGATTTCTGAGAGATCGCCCCGCTGGAAGGCGTTGGCCGGTGACTCCGTGACAAATCCAAACGGACCAAGCTCATGCACACTAGAAGAACCAAACAGAACGTGAGAACATTTAGAATGCAAAACCCAATCATACGCGCGACGCACAATGATCGGTGTAGCCATAGCTGTTCGGCACAAGCGGCCACTGCTATCCCGAATGTGAAGATCGGCGCCCAAGGTGTTACCGAGTCGATGAGGTGAGCCGATTCCGCCGTTTGGAGTTCTTCATGGAATCCTTTTTGGACCAGCCAGAAGACGAAACCTGCGAACAATCCAACGAGAACCCCAAGGACCGACGCGAACCATCTTTTGGACAGCCATCCTGCCAAGGCCGTGCATATGGAGGTGAGGGCCGGCCCCACCCTTACGCATATCTGTAAACACCATTGCCTCATACCTGCATGCCCTTTCATTCTGCTCGTTTGATTGTCACTCAGGAAGGAAGCCATTAGTAAACGCCAGCTTGATATCAATAGCCTGCTGCAAGCCGCCGTGCTTTGCCAGAATGCCGCGTGTATCCTCCCAAGCGGCTTCGGACATTCGGAAGACGCCACGGTAGGTTGGTTCCGTCTTACCGATGAAATCCAGAGTGACTCGAAGCTTCTCCTCAATCAGATGTTGTTTCGTGTCCGGTGCCTGGGCAGATAGGATTTGTGCGGCGGCCTTCGGGTCCGCCTTCGCTTCCAACCAGCCTTTCGTGGCAGCACGCAAGAAGCGGCGAACCAAGTCGGGCTTGCTTTTTAGCGTCTGCTCGGAAGTAAAGTAGAGATTGCCGAACGCCAGCGATACGCCATAGTCACCGGGGTCTATCACGTTCAGGTCGAGACCGGCCTGTCGAAGGTCAACCGGCTGGTCAATGATATAGACAGGGAGAACATCTATTTCGCCAACGACGAAAGGCCGGGGATCGAATTTCACCGCAATCCTCTGTATGCGTGTCAGATCAATTCCGAGTTTCGCGAAAAGCGCTTCAAAGGTGATCTCCGTGTGCGTGCCAAACTGCGCCCCGACCTTCTTCCCGATGAAGTCCTGCGGTGCCTTAATTCCAGATGCCTTCTTCGCGACCCAGCCAATCGGGCTTCTCGGTATGGTTGCGCCAATCGCAACAACGGGCACACCGTTGGCACGCGCCAGCAGAAGCTGTGGTCCGCTGGTGATACCGAATGTGTCAGCGCCGGCTGCAACGAGTTTGACGGCGTCATATTCAAAACCTCCTGCGTTGATGGTGACGTCAATGCCTTCGGCCTTCCAGTAGCCCTTGGCTTGAGCGACATAATCGCCAGCGAACGTTGCGCCTGGCAGCCAAGCAAGCCTCAACGAGACTCGATACGGTTGTCCGCTCGCCCCTTCTTTCGAGGGCGACGGTGGCGTCTTGAAAAGAAGAAATGCGCCTACGACGATTGCTGCCAGCGCAATGATACCAAGCAACAGTTTTTTGTTCATGATGAGCCTGCCTTTCTGTAGATAAACATTTTGTCAATTGTTGTGAACCGGATTCCTGTCTTGGCGGGAAGAAGCAGTCGGCGGAGGTCTTCGGCGGAAGTCCGTGTCAGGGTTGACTCTGTGACCCGATACATCAGCGACAGAAAACGGAGCAAGGCGCTGGCGCCGACGCCGTGGCACAAACGCTTAACAGCGTGGTTTACGTCTTCCTGCCGGAAAACAAGCTGCGCGCAAATTCGTTCGGTTTTCCAAGTCCAGTCCAACTGTCTTGTGACAGTCTCGAAATCCTCGGCATAAGATTCAAACCCAAAGCGATCATGTTCTCTCGCTGCAGGAGGGGTGGGGAAACGACTCTCGAACATGGCCTTGATTTGATAAATGTCCGACGTGGAGGAAACCAGGTTGACAATCAACGCGCCCCCGGAACGAAGCCTAGACACAAGCCTCAACAGGAATGCCGGCCAGTCATTCTGCGGGATGTGATACAACATGTGGCAGCAAACAATCGCGTCGTAGGGCGGGGTTTCGGTTGTGAGGAAATCTTCGATGGTCGTCCTGTGTAGTTGGTAGAAAACTCTGGATGCTGACGTGCGGCTGACGGCCTGTCGAATCAAGCCTGCCGCAACCGGCGATGGCTCGACGCAATCAACGGAAAGCAGGCTAGGCAGGCCTTGATCTGAAGACGTGCCGACAAGACGCTGGCAAACGCCGCGGATTATCGCCCCGTCGCCACTGCCGACATCCAGCAAGCGCACAAAGCGTCGGCGCGGGTGGATGACTTTCGAAATGCTGCGGGCAAGGACTTCCACAATCTGAGAATCCTTCGCAGCGAGGTAGGGCTTGCAGCGCCCATATGCCTCGAAGTCGAATCCGCCGGGCCTATTTGACCGGCGCAGCGTAGCTAAAACTGTATTTGCTCGCATAAACGTTGCTGAGAAACTCGACGGCTTTGAAAAAGGCAAAAGAAGCAAGTGACGTTACAACCAGAACGGCGAAAAGGTCCACCGTGCGAAACTCGTATGAGGCCCTGACGATGAGGTAGCCGACACCTTCGCTGGCGCCCGACAATTCCGCAACGATAGCACCGATCATGCAGAGAGATGCGGACACTTGGAAGGCAGACATAATGCTTGGGATCGCAGAGGGCAAACGTAATGATTTGAAGATTTGCCACTGGCTGGCCCCAATGGATTGGAGAAGGAACATGCCGTCACGGTTCGCCCTCGCGAACCCGTTAGTCGAGATGACCGTGGCTGGGAAGTAGCAGATCAGTCCGGCCATGATCGCCTTACCCATGATTCCGGGGCCGAACCAGATTTGAATAAAAGGCGCGATGGCAACGATCGGCACGGCCTGCATGCCAACCACGATGGGGTAGAAACCTTGGCGGATCGGACGCCACAGGCTGAACAAAAAGCCAAACACGACCGCGCAAAGGTTGCCGACAGCAAAGCCGAGGATCGCCTCCGCGAAAGTGATGCCGAGATGCTCCGAGATCAATGCAATCTTCGCGGCCGCCCCAGCAAACACCTTGCTGGGCAGTGGCAATAAATACTCCGGCGTTTGCAAAAGCCGGAGAACAATCTCCACAGCTATCAGCAGGCCAAAAAAATATGCCCAAGGGAGCAACCACTGCCTTAACTTAGCCGTCTCAAGTTTCATTGGTATGCGTTGCTTTCAGAGCGTCACGAATTTCGTCAACAAGCTCAAGGTATCGCTGATCGCGCAACAACGAGCGCGGTCTTGGCCTCTCGAACGGGATGTTGCGATGTAATTGCACAAACGAAGGCTTTTGGGACATGACCAAGACTTGATCCGCAAGGAAAACCGCCTCGCTGATGCTGTGTGTGATCGCAAACACGGTCATTTTCCGGTCGAGCCAGATTTCTTGGAGCATCTCGTTAATTTGTTCGCGTAACGCCTCGTCGAGATGGTTGAACGCTTCGTCCAGAAAAACATATTCCGGGTCATGCACGAGCGCGCGAGCCAGAGCCGCACGCGACAGCATTCCACCTGACAACTCATGTGGGTAGCGTTCTGCGAAGCCCCCCAGCCCAAAGCGGTCGAGCAGCAGTCGTGCGCGGTCAACCCCGTTGGCGACTCCGGCGACTTTCGCCGGCAGGAGCGTGTTCTCCAAGATGGATAGCCACTCGAAGAAGACCGGCTTTTGAAACACGTAGCCTATCTTGTGCTGCTCTCGCGCGATCGTGGGCGAGAGGCCATCCAAGGCGACGGAGCCTTTGGTGGGTGCTAGCAGACCCGAAATGCACAACAACAACGTGGTCTTGCCACAGCCGGACGGCCCGACGATGGACGTGAAGCTTCCCCTTTCGACGGTCAGCGAAATATCCTGAAGCACTGCCAGCGACTCCCCCGTCGTCAACTTGTAGGCATACGAAAGCTGTGACGCAGAGACGTTTGAATTTGCCGAAGTAACTTTCATTTGCTGGTGGCAGGAACGTAGCGAACCGGATCGCGCGAGCCAATCTCGCGGAATGCCTGCAACCGGAGCCTGCACGCGTCGCATTCCCCGCAAGCCTTACCTTTTTCGTTCGGGTCGAAACAGCTATGCGTCAGCGAAAAATCCACGCCGAGAGCGATGCCACGCCGGAGTATTTCCGTTTTCGACTTTTTCACAAAAGGAGCATGCACACGGAAATGGCTCCCCGTCACGCCAGCTTTCGTGGCGACGTTCGCCAAGCGTTCAAACTGCTCGATGAAGGCCGGACGGCAATCTGGATAGCCACCGTAGTCCAACTCGTTCACCCCGATGAAAATGTGTCGCGCTCCGAGGGACTCTGCCCAACCCAATGCCAGCCCCAAGAAAATGGTGTTGCGCGCGGGGACGTATGTCACCGGAATCTCAGAAGTAATTTCGAGAAGACCACGGCCCTTGGGCACAACAAGGCCGTTGGTCAAGGCGGACCCGGCAAACTCGCGCAGGTTCACGTCAAGAATGAGGTGCTGCGCCACACCCAGCGATTCAGCGGTCTTCTTCGCGGCTTCGATTTCAATTGCGTGCTTCTGGCCGTAGTGAAACGTCAGCGCGAAGCACTGGTATCCGTGGCGACATGCATACGCCAAAAGGGCGGCGGAATCCATCCCGCCGCTTAACAACACGACAGCACGCTTCTTGTCAGCATTTTCTTTGGCCATACGCACCTTGATCTACGGTATTGCTTCCTCGAATTTCTACCACCGGCAGCGAGTCCCGGCCAGAGCAATGTGCGCGCCGGTCGGGATAGTCTTCATCTCCTCAGCGCGTTGATCAACTCGTTGAGCTTGTTGGCTTGTGCCAGTTGAATGGGGTCGGTGATGTTGGAGGTGTCGAGCAACTCGACGGCGTTGCTGTTGTTGCTGGTGCCGCCGATGGCGTCGCTGAGTTGTTGGCTGCTGACTTCGCCTTGTGGGCCGGCGGCTCGGCGGGTCTGGGCTGGTCGGCGAGGGGGCGACGCCCTTCCATTGTTCGCGGAGTTGGAAGGAGATCAGTTTTTAGCCGTGTTGAGGCCAATTTGGGTCGTAGGGCATAGGCGTGTCCCTCTAATGTGCTTATTTCCAGTATGTTCCAAGAATCCGCAGGATAGGGCGAGCTTTGGGAAGGTCTTCCCGAACTGTGGGAAGGTCTTCCCAGACTGTGGGAAGGTCTTCCCGGACTTTGGGAAGGTCTTCCCGGACTTTGGGAAGGTCTTCCCGGACTGCGGGAAGGTGTTCCCGGAACTTGGGAAAGCCTTCCCGAACCTTGGGAAGGTCTTCCCGGATTGTGGGAAGGTGTTCCCAAACTGCGGGAAGGTTGGGGAAAATGGATGACCGAGCGGGCGGATTGTGGCGGCGGTCTGCCGCCGCCGATGGCTGTCTTTCCCGTGATGAACGGTTCTCCGCTCATGCGTGCGCCGCTACAGGTTCGCCGGTGGGAGACCGTGGCTACAGCTTTGCCGGGCGAGTCACCGTGACCGGAGCCACTGCGCGCGGCCAAGGATTTTCTAGTGGCGCGCGGACGGTGGGCGGTGGGGACTTCGAGGCTGTCGCCTTGTCTGTTTCTTCGAGTCGCAGTCTGGCGGATCACAAGGGTTTTCGTTTCGTGACCCAGTCCCAGCGCGCGGCTGCCTGCTTCTGCAAAGGTTCGAGGTCTTCGGTCTGGAGGTAGCCCTGCTTGATGAGTTGTTGCAGGGCCTCGCTCACGCGTGTCAGGTAAACTTCCTTGTTGGCATAACGCTCGCCAAGCGACGGACGCGGGTCGCCGGCCTGCTCCCGTTGCTCGCGCGTGGCGGCGAAGGGAATCCATGAACCCC
>DYDL01000430.1 GCA_020717925.1 Desulfocapsa sp. | reverse complement strand
ACAACTTAAGCTCCTGCCAAACCTGGGGAGAGTTGGACAGACGGTGAATCGGTTTTCCTTCGCAAACGTTTGACCACGCCGAGGTCTTGATTCTCCGGCGCGGCGAAATACTTGACCGGATCGACCGCCTCACCGCGGCGGTAGGCTTGGGTGAAGTGATACAGCCCGCGAAAAACCATTTCCAAAGAAATGCGATCAAAGGGCAACATCAATTCTTCCGCCACCGCATCACCCAGATCGACCAGCACGGCGAAAAAGAGCCACGTGCTCCACACTTGCAGCAACACGCCATTCACCGAGCCGGTCCACAGGTAGGACAGGTTGAGCAGGCGTTTCACAACGAAGAAGGCTTCTTCGATTCGCCAGCGTCGGCGGTAGAGGTCCACCACGACGTTCGCTGGGAGCAACGCCGGATCCAGCACACTGGTGACGTAGCGATACCACGTTCGTCCAAAGCGCACCTCAATAATCCGCATGGGGTGACGGCAGCGGGACGCCGCTCCTCCGAGCAGGACAATGCGATCACGCACCTCGGCGGTCTGCGTCAAGACCCGCTGGACGGTGAAGACGGTGTTCGACTTGAGACGGGTGATCCAAGCGACCCCGTGATCAATCAGATCATCAAAAAAGGCGAAGTCGTAGAAGCCCCGGTCAAAAATCCACAGGCTTCCTGCCTGCGCAAACTCGCGAATCTGGTCAAGAAAGTTGGTATCGTGGGCAAGCGCCTGTCCGGTGAACCAAATCTGTTCGGGTAAGCGGGTGGCCAAGTCGATCACGGTGCAAATTTTGCCCGCCAGTGTGCCCGGCGGGGCATCGTGCAAGGCATCGAGTTTGCGAAACAGCGCTTCCAGGGTCGAGCCATCTACGGCAAAGATACGCGGGAAGGTCTTCTGGGCACACACGACGGAAGCGGGTAACGGGCGTTGGCGTGCCACCCCACGTTCGCGCAAGGTGGGCAACAAATCCATCAGCACGCGCTGGAAGATTCCCGCTGGAAAGTTCAGGAATCGTTTGCTCAGGGCTTGCTGGGACACCTTCACCCGGGGTATCCAGAACACGTCTTCGCGCGCCAGCATTTTTGCCAGTTCGCAGACTGAAGGCACCTGCCGCCAGATGAGCATGGCAACCGCCGCCACCATGACGGGCAGTCCCAGAATTCGGTTGCGGTGACCCAGCTGGCGGTAGTAGTCGAGTTGCCCATCCACCGCAGGGGTCAGCAAGGCTTTCAGTCGTGCTTGAATGACCTCATTGTCAGGGCTCGGACAGTTGGTGCGGCGCACATGGTCGGGGTTGCGGGGTTTGGTTGATTTGCTCATACCCGCATAATACCACAGGTTGGGTCTGCCCGACCACGGCCAACTTTACAGAATCCTTATGTTGTGAGGAATG
>DYDL01000012.1:18589-31860 GCA_020717925.1 Desulfocapsa sp. | reverse complement strand
TGTGGGCGCAGCAGAGCCTCGAACCGCGAGGGTCCGGAGCGGAAGCGCATGAGATCAACAATCGTTGCCATATTTTCTTTGCAAATGAGGTCAGGGCTGCCAGAGTAAACCGCATGGCCCGTTGTGTCAAATGACGTCAAGCTTTGCCAAAAGGTTCCGTTTTTTCAACGGCCGAATCCTTCTCCATCTGACAGATTGGACCCATAGGACGGATCGGACGGATAAGAGGGGTGGAGATTTTCCCTGTTGACAATTCGGCCGCGGTTCAGTATCAGACAAGCTCATCTGGGTGCCTCATGCTGGAGGCGTAAAAGGGAACCCTGTGCAAATCAGGGACGGGCCCGCCGCTGTAACCGGTGACAAATTCCGCTGTTGGCCACTGTCCGCATGGACGGGAAGGCGCGGAAGGCGAATGAACCGGGAGTCAGAAGACCTACCCGGGTGCATGGCATGAAGACCTCCGCGGCGGAGGAAGGCCACAGTTGTATTCGGGTAGCAGGGATGTCCCCGGATCGAATTTTTTCGGTCCCGGGGATTTTTTTTGCCCGGGCCGGCAAACCACACGACCTGGGAGAAGAAACATGAAACCTGTAATCACCTGCGCCGCCCTGGCGGCCCTGCTCGCCCCTGGGCAGCTCCTGGCGGCCGAACCCGCACCCGCCGACACCCCTTACATCATGGATGAGGTGGTGGTGACCGCCACCCGTCAGGAAGAAAAAATCGTAGACGTTCCCGCCAACGTCACGGTCATCAGTCAGGAGGACATCGCCATTTCCACGGCCCAGTCCATCCCCGACCTGCTGCGCACCGAGGTGGGTATTACGGTACTGGACATCACCGGTAATGGCCGCAATATGAAGGTCGATCTCCGCGGCTTCGGTGAAACCGCCCAATCCAACACCCTGGTGCTGGTGGACGGCCGCCGCGTCAACCAACCGGATATGAGCGGCACCGACTGGACGCTCATCGACCTCGAACGGGTGGAACGCATCGAGATTGTGCGTGGCGGACGTGGGGCCGTACTTTACGGCGATAATGCCACGGGCGGCGTCATCAACATCATCACCCGGGAGGGTGGTGATACCTTTCACTCTGGCGCCAAGGTGGCCGTGGGCAGTTACGACTATTACAAGAGTAGCGCCTTTCTTTCCGGACGCCAGGAAAATCTGAGCTACAACCTTTCAGCCAGCCACAAGGACAGCGACGGTTATCGTGACAACAGCGGCATGCTGGCCAAGGATGTGGGCGGCAATTTCGCCTACGACATCTCTGACGCCTTGCAGATAAAGTGGTCGGCTGACTATCATAAAGACACTACAGACATGCCAGGCAGTATTAAGAAGAGCGAGTTCGATACCGGCACCTCACGGCGCCAATCCCTGCACCCTGACAACTTCAATAACCTGGAAGACTATTACTTCAAAGTCAACCCCACTCTGTTTTTCGGCAGCGACAACCTCGTCACCATGGAAATTTCTCACCGCAAACGCTCCTCGCTCTTTTTCTCTTCCTCCCAGTACGGCAGCTACGCCGGTGATACGGACACAAAAACCCTTACCGCCTCTCCCCAGCTCATTCTACACGAAAAAATCGGCGGCATGGCCAACACCCTGAACCTGGGGTTGGACCTGACCGATGCCGAGGAAGACATCATCAACACCTCGTCTTTTGCTGGCGAGTCCACCTACGCGATGGAAAAGAAAAACTCCGGTGCCTACATTCACAACGAACTCAACCTTCTAGACAATCTGGCTGTTTCGGCTGGCTATCGGAACGACAAGGTAAAATACGAGTTCGACCCCGGCACCCCGGCAAGCTCCAAGCAGAGTGAAGACCTGTACACGGCCGGGATTAATTATGCTTTGGAGAAAAATACCGCCGTCTACCTGAATTACTCCCGCAGCTTTCGCTATCCGGTCATGGACGAAATGTTCAACTTTTTCTCCAACACGGTTGACACCGGCCTCCTACCTCAGTCATCGGATAACTATGAGGTGGGGATCCGGCACCGGTTCTCGCCGATGTTGACGGCAACGACCAACCTGTTCCGACTGGACACCAAGGATGAAATCTTCTACGACCCGACGGGCGGCGATTACGGTTATGGAGCCAATGTTAATCACGACGGCAAAACCCGCCGGGAGGGAATGGAGCTGTCCCTCGCAGCCGACCTTAACCGTCTTGGACTGACTGTGAGCTATTCCTACACCGACACCAGCATGGAAGACGGCACCGGCACCGACCGGAAGGTGCCGGGCGTACCCACCCACAAGGCCAGCGCTGGCGCCACTCTCGCCCTTGACCAGGGATTCACCGTGGGGGTCAACACGGTTTATATGGGCAAAAGATACTTTGAGAGCGATTTCAGCAACAGCTTTCCAGAGCAGGATGACTATGTGTTGGTCAATGCCAAACTCAAGTATCAGTGGCAAAACCTGGAGGCCTATCTGGACATCAACAACCTGACCGACAAGGAATACTCGGAATACGGCGTGCTGAGCTGGGAACCCCAGGAGGCTTACTATCCCTCGCCGGAAAGAAATTTCCTCTTTGGCATCTCCATGAACTACTAATATCATTAAGAACTACGTTGCTTAGAATTTAAACCGTATTGCAACCAAACCGGCCCGGCGGTATAAGGTGGGGCAAGCCCTCCCGACACCACCGCCGGGCCAGCCGTAAACCGAGGAAAGCTAAGCCATGCGGGAGCAATCCATCCCTGCCATGCCCTGCCTGGGCCGTAACCCGGCCTGCCGGACGCCCCATGCCCCGCTGGCTGGTCGCTATCCTTCTCTCCCTGGCTCTGCACCTCGTTCCCCTCTGCTACCGCTTCGCCTGGCAGACCACCCCTGCCCCGGCCGCCCAGCCGATGCAGATCGTCACTGTAGAGTTGACCGACACCCCGCCCTTGCCGTTGCCAGTGGAAATCGCTGCCGAGCCCGTGGCCAGAGCCAACCCCGTTAACCGCCAAAGCCTGTCGCCACCTGCCAGAGGCGCCGTTCCACCCCAGGAGGTGGTATCGGAAAGTCCCGCCATCAACGTCACGACCAACCTTAACGACAACCAGCCGCTGGCCCGGGATGCCACTCTTGAGGGTCCGACTGTGGCCCCAGCGCCAGGGGAGGCGACGCCGGGAACCGTTAGCGCCCAAGAGCCGGAGCAGCTTCCCGCCCGCCCCCTCTACCTGGAAAACCAGGCCCCTCCCTACCCGCTCCGGGCCCGCAAATTGCGCTACCGGGGAACCACGCAACTGGCGGTGCTGGTGGGCAGGTATGGCACGGCCGATGAGTTGCGCCTGCGGCAGTCGAGCGGCCACCCGGTCTTGGACCAGGCCGCCCTGGATGCGGTGCGGCGCTGGAAATTCGCCCCCGGCCGGCTTGGCGGGGAAGCCGTGGCCATGTGGGTCACGGTGCCAATCCGCTTTGAGTTGCAATGATCACCATGCGCCGCCATCTGCCATTCATTTTGTTCGCTGCCCTGACCCTGGCCCTGGCCACCCCGGCCGCGGGCCGGCAGGTCACCGACCAGATGGGCCGATCCGTCACTGTGCCGGAGCGCCTGGCGCGGGTGGTCTCCCTGGCCCCGGCCCTCACCGAGATCGTCTATGACCTGGGCCAAGAGGAGCTGCTGGTCGCCACCACCCAGTTCAGCGATTTTCCCGAGGCTGCCAGAAAACTTCCCAGGATCGGTTCCTACATCCAGCCTGACCTGGAAAAACTGGTCGCCCTGCGGCCCGACCTTTGTCTTGCCACCAAGGACGGCAACCCCCGCGAGGTGGTGGAGAAGATCATGTCACTCGGCATCCCGGTCTTTGTCGTCAACCCCCGGAATCTGGCCGGGGTCATGGATGCCGTATCCGGGCTGGGCGAGGTTCTTCGGGCCCGGGATAAGGCTGGCGCCATCGTGGCGGACATGCACCGCCGCCTGGATGCGGTCAGCGACCGCATGGCCAGGGCCAAAACCAGGCCCGGAGTCTTTTTCCAGATCGACGCAGCCCCCATTGTCTCGGCCGGCGACCACACCTTTATCGACGAACTGATCCGTCTGGCCGGCGGTCGCAACCTGGCCGCCGGCCCGGTGCACTATCCCCGCTTCAGTTGGGAAGAGCTTCTGCGGTTGCGACCCGAGGTGGTGGTCATCACCTCCATGGCCGGCGGCCAGAATGTTGCGGACCTGCAGGCCAGTTGGCGCCGCTGGCCCGATCTGCCAGCGGTACGCGACAATAAGGTGGCGGTGGTGGACGCCAACCTCTTCGATCGGCCCACCCCGCGCCTTGTCGCCGGGCTGGAGGCCCTGGCCGCCATCCTCCATCCGGAGCTCGTGCATGTTCATTAGGACGCAACCCCTGCTGCCGCGCCTGCTGATGCTCACTGGTAGCCTGAGCGTGATTTTCGCCGCCTGCTTCCTGGCCGGCCTGGCCAGCGGCTCCTCGGGCTTCAATCTGGCCGAGACCTGGAACCTGCTCCGCCATCCCACCCTGGGCGACCAGACGGCCGGCACCATCCTCTTCGAGATCCGCCTGCCCCGCGTCACCCTGGCCGCCGTGGCCGGCGCCACCCTCGCTTTAGGCGGCCTCGTCTTCCAGGCTTTACTGCGCAACCCGCTGGCCGAACCCTATATCCTCGGCATCTCAGGCGGCTCGGCCATCGGCGCCATCCTCGGCATGCTGGCCGGCTTCAGCACCTTTCCAGGCGTGCCGCTGGCCGCCTTTGGGGGCAGCATGCTCACCCTGGCGCTGATCCTGATCCCCATGACCGGCCGCGCGCCCCTGGGCAGCGACAGCCTGCTGCTGGGTGGTGTAATGGTGAACGCCTTCTGCGGCGCGGTGATCATGCTGCTCATCTCGCTTTCCCGCGGCAGCCAGGTGCAACACATCCTCTTTTGGCTCATGGGCGACCTGTCGCGCCTTACCCCGGATGGCCTGCCGGTACTGACCGTGGTCCTGCCCTGTTTTCTGGTGATCTTTCTGCTGGCCCGCCCCATGAATCTGCTGCTTCTGGGCCAGGAGGCGGCCACCAGCCTGGGGGTGAACGCCCGGGGGGTCACCCTGGCCCTGCTGCTCGCCACCTCCTTCATGGTCAGCCTGGTGGTCTGTCAGTGCGGCCTCATCGGCTTTGTCGGCCTGGTGGTGCCCCATGTCCTGAGATTGCTGGTGGGCCCGGACCACCGGTTGCTGGTGCCTGCCAGCCTGCTGGGCGGCGGCGCCTTTCTCATCCTCTGCGACCTTTTGGCCCGCACCATCCCGAGTGACGGCGACCTGCCGGTGGGCATCGTCACCGCGCTCATCGGCGCCCCGCTCTTTCTCTTCCTGCTGTGGAGGTCGGCGAGATGAACGCGCTGAGCGTAAGCCATCTGACCTGCCGCTATGGCAAGAAGACAGTGCTTACCGACGTGTCGCTTACAGTGACAGCCGGCGAGTTTCTGGTGATTATCGGCCCCAACGGCACCGGCAAGACCAGCCTGCTCAAGGCCATGGCCGGTCTTATCACCCCAGGGGCCGGCACGGTCAGCATGTTTGACCGGCCAATAACAGGCTACAGCCGCCGGCAACTGGCCCGCATATTGGCTATCGTCCCCCAACAGATGCCAATGGACTTTCCCTTTACCGTGGAAGAGACGGTGATCATGGGCCGCAGCCCGATGATGGGCCTGGCAAGCTTCGAGGGCCCAGTTGACCTGGCAGCGGCGCGAGAGGCCATGGCCTTCACCGAGGTCTCCCACCTGGCCAGCCAGCGCGTGGACCAGCTCTCCGGCGGGGAGCGCCAGCGGGCGGTGATCGCCCGCGCCATCTGCCAGCAGCCCAGGATAATCCTGCTGGACGAACCTACCGCCTCCCTCGACCCGGCCCACCAGATCCGCATCATGGATCTTATGGAAAAACTGCGCCGCGAGCATGGGGTGACCGTGATCATGGTTTCCCACGACCTGAACCTGGCCGCCCTCTATGGCGACCGACTGCTGCTGCTCGGCAACAACCGGGTGGAGATGACGGGGCCGCCCGTTGAAGTGCTGACCTATGAATTGTTGGAACGCGTATACGGCTGCGTGCTGCTGGTCGACAAGAGCCCGCTGGGCGGAGTGCCACGAGTAACGCCGGTGCCGAGTCGCCATATCGGCGCAAGGCCCGCGCCACTCTCCGCCGGAAAGCATTGACTTTCACCCATCCCCACTGTAGGAATGGGTCTGAACAATCATGATGAATTGTCTCGCCGCCATGGCTCACCCTATTTTTAAAACCGGATGGCGCTTTGCTCTAACCGGCCCGATACTTGCGGCCATCCTCCTGCTTCTGTCGTCGCCCTGCCTTGTTTCAAGCACCGAGGCAGGCCAATCGGAGATTTACAACCAGCCGCCCCTGCTCTTGCAGGATCAAGCTGTCCAGGAGGGCGGGCAGGCCCCAGCCTTCATGCCGGCGCCTCGCTGTCTATGGATTGCGGTGCTTGCCGGCTGTGCCATCCTGTTCCTCTTTTTCGCCATCGCCATGCTGCTCCGGGCCCAGGTCCAAAAAAAGACCAGAGAACTTCAGCAAAGCAACGAGGAACTGCGCCGGGAAATTCAGGTTCGCCGCCAGGCCCAGCTCGAATCAATGAGTAACGAGACCAAGTACCGGCTGGTGGTGGATTACGCCAACGAGGCCATCTTCCTGTTGCAGGACGGCATGATAAAATTTCCCAACCCGAAAACCGAGGCCATGCTCGGTTATTCGGAACGGGAATTGGCTGACCGCCCCTTTCTAGACCTCGTCCATCCCGACGACCGAGAAATGGTAAGCGCCAAAATTAAAGCATTGGCGCAGGGTGAGGCCATCATCTCCACCTACGCCTTCCGCCTCATCACCAGGGACGGCAAGGAACTCATGGTGCAGCAGAACGATGTCTTCACCTCCTGGGAAAACCAGCCCACCGTGCTCTGCTTCCTGCGCGACATCTCGGCACAGACGCGGATGGAGGCCCAGATGCAGCAGGCCCAGAAAATGGAGGCGGTCGGCACCCTGGCCGGGGGCGTGGCCCATGACTTCAACAATCTTTTGACCGGTATCCAGGGCCGCGCCGCCCTCATGCTCATGAATATCGACGCTGGCCATCCCCATTACCAGGATCTGCGGGAGATCGAGGCCATCTCCAAAAGCGCCGAAAACCTTACCCGGCAGCTCCTTGGTTTTGCCCAGGGCGGCAAGTACGAGGTGGAGGCCATCGACCTCAATGCCCTGATCAGCGACACTCTCACCATGTTCGGCCGCACCCGCAAGGGCATCGACCTCCATAAACGCCTGGGCGAAGCCCTGCCAGCCGTGGAGGCTGATCGCGGTCAGCTCAGCCAGGTCTTCCTGAACCTGTTCGTCAACGCCGCCCAGGCCATGCCGACCGGTGGCACCATCACCGTGGAGACCAAGGAGATCCGGCTGCATGAAGAGTTTGTTAGTCCCCACATGGCGAAACCCGGCAAATTCATCAAGGTGACGGTGACCGACAGCGGTATCGGCATGGACGAGACGACCAGGCAACGCATCTTCGACCCCTTCTTCACCACCAAGTCACGGGAACGGGGCACCGGCCTGGGGCTGGCATCGGTTTACGGCATTGTCAAGAACCACGGCGGCATCATCACGGTGAAAAGCGACAAGGACCAAGGCACCACCTTCACCGTTTTCCTGCCCGCCAGCGACAAGACGGCGCGGCCGCAAAAATCGCCGGCCTTGCATGCGGTCCGGGGCGAGGGCACTATCCTCCTGGTTGACGACGAGAAGATAGTGGTCAAGGCCGGCAGCCTTATGCTCCAGTCCCTGGGCTACACCGTGCTTACCGCCTACAGCGGCATGGAGGCCCTGGCCATCTTCAAGGTCAGGCAGGCTGACATTGATCTGGTGCTGCTGGACATCATCATGCCCGGCATGGACGGCCACGAGGTCTTCCATGCCATGCGCGCCATCAATCCCAAGGTCAAGGTGCTGCTGGCCAGCGGCTACAGTATTGATCACCTGACCCAGCAAGTTCTGGAAACCGGCGGCGCCAGCTTTATCCATAAACCATTTTCCATGAAGGATATTTCGATGAAGATTCAGGATTGCCTCAACAAATCCTGCTGACACCTCTCATCCCCGTAATCACCGCCCCCTGCCTGCTTCCGCGGCCAGCACCTGTTCCAGCATCGCCACGATTCCGTCCTTGCGCCAAAAAGCTCGCGTGGCGGCGAGGGGTGACGGTGTAGAATAACCGTTGCAAAGACCAGCCCGGTTCGGTAACCTGCGAGTTGGTTTGGGTGCAAACCCGCAAGGCAAACGTTGTGGCCATGCCCGCCGCCGCCAACCCGGCCAGCGGCAAAGGAGTGTGCTGTTGCGAACCTCTGCGAAGAACCTCATGATCATGGCCGGCCTCTTCATGCTGTGCGGCCTGCTGAACCCGATAACCGCGCCCGCTGGCGATACTGTTTACATTGCCGACGTCCTGACGATCGGCCTGCGCCAAAGTCCTGACCCCAAATCCAGCATCATCAAGGCCCTGCACTCTGATGCCGCCCTGGAGATCCTTGAGGAGCGGGACAAGTATCTGCGGGTGCGCACCGCGACCGGTGACGAGGGCTGGATTCCCAAACAGCACGTCAGTGCACAAACCCCCAAGAGCCAAACCATAACCGCCCTCAAAACGGAGTTGGCCGCTCTCAAGGCAAAGGTGCAACCAGCGCGAGACGCCACCACCAACGCCACTGCCGAGATCCAGGCGCTCCAGTCCCAATACGACAAGGTTAAGGCTGAACTTGACCAGTTGCAAAGCCAGGCGGGCACCGACCAAAGCGCCATGGGCCAGCAGTTCGCGGAGATGACCACACGCTACAACACCCTGCGCGAGCAGGCCACCCACGTAGACGAACTGGGCCAGGAGCTTGAGTCCCTGCGCGCTGCCAATACCAAGCTTGCCAACGACCTGGAAATCCAGAAACAGGCAAGCAGCCACCTGAAACGTACCGACATGATTCCCTGGTTTCTGGCCGGCGCCGGGGTCTTTCTGACCGGCTTCACCATTGCCAGGCTGAGCCCCGGCAGGAAGAAGAAATCATTCTACTGAGCTCCTGCGCGCTACTAACCGAGGAGAACCGACCATGGCCACGGCCCACAAGATTC
The DNA here is from genome assembly GCA_020717925.1 of Desulfocapsa sp. GTDB lineage: Bacteria > Desulfobacterota > Desulfobulbia > Desulfobulbales > CG2-30-60-27 > CG2-30-60-27. The sequence continues at coordinate 22,742 of DYDL01000012.1, read as the reverse complement.
CTTCCTCTCCCTGGCGCGCCATCATCGAGAGCGCCATGCACGCCAACTCGGTGCGCCAGACCTCCATGGCCGAACTCTATGACCTGGCGACCAGACAGCCGGAGGTGGTGACCACCAGCCAGCCCATGTACAAGCCAACCGAATTCGGCCTGCCCAGACACGCCATGGTTCTGGTGTCGTATGACGGTTCGGTGGTGGGCCGCACCGCTCGGGCGCGGTTGCTGGTGCGCAACTTTGGCAAGGCGGAAAGCGACACCATACAGGCCCTGTTGCGCGAGGCAGTCTACCAGTTCAACAAACGGCCCGGCCTGCTCTTGGAAGGCATCGTCGGCCTGCACCAGGACTTCATGGTCAAGGCCATGCTGATAAGCCCTGAGTCCGACGCCAAGAACATGCTGGACTGGGGCTTGAACTTCTGCCCCTTTATCAAGCCCTGGAGCGACACCTACGCCAAGTCGCGCCTGCTCGACGAGCCGCACATCATCGCCTTTGCCGACCCGGACTGGACCCATCCCGACTATCCCCATGGCTGCGTCATCATCGACGAGATCAGCAACTGCATCGCAATTCTAGGCTTGCGCTACTTCGGTGAGCGCAAGAAGGGGACTCTTACCCTAGCTTGGACCATGGGCGTGCGCCAGAACATGGTGGCCTGCCACGGCGGCATCAAAAAGATCGGCAACAAACCGCCGGTCGCGGTGTTCGGCCTCTCGGGCTCGGGCAAGTCCTCGATTACCAACAGCCTGGACCATGAGGGACTGCTGAAAAAAACGGAAAAGGTGACCGTAATCCACGACGACGCCTTCCTGATCGACCTGGAACACAACTACTCAGTGGCCCTTGAACCCTCGCTTTTTGACAAGACCGACGCCGTGGCCTTTGACGACATGCAACTCAAATACTTCTACTCGGCCCAGAACGTAGCGGTCACCGCCCTGCCGGACGGCAGTAAGCGCATGGTCAACAACGACGTGCGCAACAGCAACGGCCGCTGCATCAAGAGCCGCGCCATGTTCACCCACGCCGAGCATTGCGAGCGGCCCGGCATGCTCATCTGGCTGCAAAAGGACACCAGCCTGCCGCCGATCAGCCGGGTGACGGGCAACTCCCTGGCCGTTGCCATGGGCGCATCGCTCTCCACCATGCGCGCCAAGGGCGTGGAAAACGTCGATCCCCGGGAACTGAACAAGCTGATCATCGAGCCCTTTGCCAACCCCTTCCGGGTCCACTCACTGCTGGAGGACTGCGAACAGTTCCGCAAGCTCTTCAAGATGGGCTGCCAGTGCTTCATCATGAACACCCACGCCTTCGGTGTAGGCGACGATCTCACGGACATTCCCAAGGAACTGAGCCTGGCCATAGTCACGGAACTGGTGCGCGGCAAGATTGAATGGCGTGAGTGGCAAACCTTCAGCGGCCTGCAGGTGCCGAAAAACGGCAACAAGCTCTTTGGCGCGAACTTTGACAAACACTATCACCCCTCCCGCACCCCGCACTACCTGCAGTTCCTGCGCGACCGCATGCAGGACCGCATCACCTTCCTGTCCCGCAAGCGCGACGAGGACCACGACATGTCCAACAACTTCATCGCCCCGCTGGTGGCCTCCCGCCTGACAATCGACCGCATCCTTGAGCCGGATCTGTATGCGTGAACAATGACAACCGGTCAAGGCCTGAACGCCCTAGGGCCAGGCAGCCAGCCGGTCAAAGTAGCGTCCCACGTCACGGGGCTGATGGGCGTCGGAGCCGGGCACCAGCCTAATGGAGCGCTGGACCGCTTCGTCGATGAAAAAACGGTCGGGATAGGGCTCGCCCCGGTGCAGGAAGCCCGAGGTGTTGACCTCAAGGGCCATATTGCGCTTGGCCATGGCGTCGAGCACCGCCAGGGCCAGCAAACGATTTTCCGCGCTGAAACGGATGTCAGGGTGATGGCGCAGCACGGCGTCGAGATGGCAGACCACGGTCCCTGGCAGCTCTTCCACCGCCTGACGCAGCCGCTGAAAATAGACGGCCACCACCTGATCCATCCCCATCTCGCCCAACGGCGCCCAGTTGCGCTTGCGGCGACTCACCAGATTGAGGTGATCACCACTGGTTTCCAAAAAGTGGCAGGAGAGCCCCACCCGATCCCAGGTATGGCGGGCCAGAAAGGCCTTGATTTCCGCCACACGCTCCGGGTTGAAGCCCACCTCAACCCCCAGGCCAACGGTGAGTTGTCCTGCATATTTTTCCCGCAGGCGCAGGCCCTCTTTAAAGTAGCGGTCAAAATCCGCCTCGGAGAGCCAGGTGGATTCGAAATAGCTGATACCAGATTCCAGATGCTCAAGGAAGATGATGCCGGCCAGCCCCTTGGCCACGGCAACCTGGACGTACTCTTCCATCTCGCCGGTGGCGTGCTTGCAGTACTTGGTGTGGACGTGCCCGTCAACCGTGGTATCAATCCGCAACCCGCCTCCTCCCCTGCCCGTCAATCAACCAAAAAAGGGCACGTTTCCGAAAAAACGTGCCCCATGGAAAATTTATCTATTATTGCACCGTCAGGCATTACCCTTGGGGTAGAAGTGGACGACGCCATCAATCTCCGAGGTATCGCAGAAATCGCCCAGGCCGAACTCCCTGAACTGTTCCTCGCACTCGACCTTGACGGCATAGGCCTGTCCTTCCTGGGAATGGTAGACTACGGTATGCACCTTATGTGGATCAATTGGCCTCGACAGGTTTCGCATCGTGGTCACCTCCTGTATATAGTATCGGATTTTCTCCGTCGTTTCTCAAGTAAATCAAAATATACTAACAATCTGCATTAGTAAGAGTGCTATAGAAAACCATTATTAATTACAATAGACATCCTGGAAAAGAAAACAAGAGGGCGGTTCAATAGTTTTTACGCACCAGAACCTCACGGGGTTTTGAACCATCGGCCGGGCCGATGATGCCCTCTTTCTCCATGCTCTCGACCAGGCGCGCCGCTCGGTTGTACCCGATGCGCAAGCGCCGTTGCACCATGGATATTGAGGCCTGGCCGGTCTCGCAGACCAGGCTCACGGCCTGGTCGTAGAGTTCGTCCGCCTCGCCGCTCGACTCTTCGCCGCCCTCGACTTCCTCGGCGATCTTCAGGACCGATTCATCGTATTTTGCCTTGCCCTGGCCCTTCAGGAAGGAGACGATACGCTCGATCTCGCCCTCGGAGATGTAAGCGCCGTGCACCCGTTTCATCCGCGAGGCGCCGGACTGCAGGACGAGCATATCCCCCATGCCCAGCAGTTGCTCGGCGCCACCGGTGTCGAGAATAGTGCGGGAATCCACCTTGGAGGAGACCTTGAAAGAGATGCGGGTCGGGAAATTGGCCTTGATGATGCCGGTCAACACATCCACCGACGGCCTCTGGGTGGCGAGGATAAGATGCATGCCAGCGGCTCGAGCCATCTGGGCCAGGCGGGTGACGGCATCCTCCACCTCACGGGATGAAACCATCATGAGATCGGCCAGCTCATCGATAATGATGACGATGAGCGGCAAGCTCTTCTCGGCCGTGGCATTGAAACTGGCCAGATTCTTGACCCGCGCCTCCTTCATGATGATGTAGCGCCGCTCCATCTCCAGCACGGCCCAGCGCAAGGCACGGGCCGCCATCTTGGCGTCGTCCACCACCGGATGCAGCAGGTGCGGTATGTCCTCGTAGTGGGCGAGCTCAATGCGTTTGGGATCGACCAAGAGCAGCCGCACCTCGTCGGGCGTCGCCTTCATCAGGATGGAGCAGATGATGCCGTTGACCGCCACGCTCTTGCCCGAGCCGGTGGCGCCGGCAATGAGCAGGTGCGGCATCTTGGCAAGATTGGCGGTCACCGGGTTGCCGACCACATCCTTGCCTAAGCCTAAAGTGAGCCGGGAGGGGGCCTTCTGAAAGTTGTCGTTGGCCACGATATCACGGAACTGGACAATGGCCCGTTCCGGGTTGGGGATCTCGATGCCCAAGGCCGCCTTGCCGGGAATGGAACCGGCGATGCGAACGCTTTCCGCCTTCAACCCCATGGCCAGGTCATCAGCCAGAGCGACGATACGGTTGATCTTGACGCCTGGGGCGGGCGCGAACTCGTAGGTGGTGATCACCGGCCCGGGCGAGATGCCGACCACCTTGCCGTTCACCCCGTAA
>DYDL01000012.1:15264-18323 GCA_020717925.1 Desulfocapsa sp. | reverse complement strand
CGCCTCCAACCGGCCGGGGAGCCGTCCCGTGACTGCCGCGCAACGCAACCGCTGGCGGAGCCGATCCACTGCCGCGAGGCCGGCTTCGCCCGCCTTGCGACCCGAGATGGCCGGCGAAAATCGTACCGCCAGCATAAGGGAAATGACCAGCAGGGCCACAAAAAAGAGGATGGCGCCGGGCACGCCAAGGATGGGCGCGGCAACGGTGAACAACATGCTTCCCAAAGCACCGCCGGCCGGAAAGGTGCGGCCGACCAGCACCACTGTTTCCCCGTGCACGAAGGCGGCCAGCAGCGCGCAACTGGCGATGATCAGGCCGGTGCAACCACCAAAGATCATGGGGAAGCGCAGCAGTGAGGCCTTGGGAGCGAAGAGTTGCAGGGAGAAAAACAGACAGAGCAGGATAAGCCAGAGGGAACTGAGGCCGAAAAAGGCCATGAGCATTTGGGCAAGCCAGTTGCCGGCCTGACCGCCCCAGTTGCCCAGGGAACCGGGGCCTGGGTGAAAGGGATTCGCGCTATAGGTATAACTCGCCAGGCAGAGCAACAGGAAAAGGGCTACACAGATACCAACCACGGCCAGGATCTCCTGGCCCAGGGGCGGACGCTCTTCGATTTTCCTGTTTTTCGCCATTCTCACCCCAACTTAGGTGTTTAGGTGTTTAGACTGTAGTCTGTTAGGACTGCGAAAAAAAAGTCACCAAACACATGTTAACCGTACGATTATTCTCCACTATCCACCTACACACCTACAGACTACCCGCCTAAGCAGACGCCCCCTTATCCGGCAAGGCCAGGCGCACCCCGTCGAGAATGCCGTTGATGAAAGGCCCGGCCTCGTCGGTGCTGTACCGTTTGGCCACCTCAATAGCCTCGTTGATGGCCACGCTGGCCGGCACGTTATCTTTATAACACAGCTCGAAGATCGCCACACGCAGGATGTTGCGGTCGACCAGCGACATGCGGTCCATGCGCCAATTCCTGGAGTGATGGCGCAAATGTTCGTTGATCTCGTCCCAGTTGGCGGCTATTCCCTCAACTAGCTCCTGGGCATAGTCAAAGGCCTTGCGGCTGGCCTCGAAATGGTCGCGCAGATGCTGCATGGCCTCCATCAGGGGAATGCCGGCAAACTCGCTCTGAAAGAGGGCCTGCATGGCTAATTCCCTGGATTGTCGCCTAATGCCCATGGCAGGTCCACTTTGCTCAAAGATCGGGTTGAAGTAAGCCGGCCCCGGCAGGGGGGATCCATATGTCCTATATGTCCTATAGATCCTATGGGACTTATGAGACCTATGGGCGCTCCCACGCCTCACCATTCGGGGCCGGGGGTTCTAAAGCTGCTGCAACAAATCCACCATTTCAATGGCCGCGGCCGCCACGTCACTGCCCTTGTTGCCACTCTTGGAGCCGGCCCGCTCAATGGCCTGCTCAATGGTATCGGTGGTGAGCACGCCGAAGAGGATGGGCACACCGCTCTCCATACTGGCCTGGGCGATACCCTTGGCAACCTCGCCCGCCACGTAATCGAAATGCGGGGTGGCGCCCCGGATGACAGCACCCAGGCAGATTACCGCGTCATAGCGACCAGATTTGGCCAGCTTTTGGGCCAGCAGCGGGATCTCGTAGGCGCCTGGCACCCGCGCCAGTTCGATGTCCGCCTCCTTGGCCCCGGAGCGCAGCAGGGTGTCGAGCGCCCCTTCCAGCAGCCGCTCCCCGATAAATGAGTTGAAACGGGCAAGCACGATGCCAAAGCGTTTGCCATCGGCCCGCAATTTCCCTTCATAAACTTTCACCATGATCTCCTCCCTTGCCGTCGGTTGCCGGTTGTTGTCCGGGCGCTCCTACTTTTCCGGGCTGTCGGGCAGCCGGTCAAGCATATGGCCCATCTTATCCTTCTTGCATTGCAGATACTGCATATTTTCCGCCTCCGGCTCCATCTCGATGGCCAGCCGCTCCACCACCTGAATGCCGTAGCCCTCCAACCCGACGATCTTCTTGGGGTTGTTGGTGAGCAGCCGCATCTTATGCACGCCCAAATCCCGCAGAATCTGCGCGCCAATGCCGTAATCACGGAGGTCAGCCTTGAAACCCAGCTCCAGGTTGGCCTCAACCGTATCCATACCCTGATCTTGCAAGGCATAGGCCTTGAGCTTGTTGACCAGGCCGATGCCACGGCCCTCCTGATGCATATAGAGAATGATACCAGCACCCTCTTTCCCCACCATGCGCATGGCAGCGTGCAGTTGCTGACCGCAGTCGCAGCGTTGGGAACCGAAGACATCGCCGGTCAGGCACTCGGAATGAACCCGCACCAGCACCGGCTTGTCCGGGTCGATCTGACCCTTGACCAGGGCGAGGTGTTCGTTGTCGTCCACGTCGTTGGTGTAGACGATGGCCCGGAAATCGCCGCCATAGCAAGTGGGCAGTCGGGTTTCCGCGGCCCGGTGCACCAGGTTGTCGTTGCGCACCCGGTAGGCGATGAGATCCTTGATGGTGGCGATCTTGAGATCGTGCTCCTTGGCGAACACCGCCAGATCCGGCATGCGGGCCATGGTGCCGTCTTCCTTCATGATCTCGCAGATCACCCCGGATGGCCTTAAGCCCGCCAGTCGGGCAAGGTCCACCGAACCCTCGGTCTGGCCGGTGCGCACCAAGACCCCGCCCCGGCGGGCTCGGAGCGGAAAGATATGGCCCGGGCTGACGATGTCCTCGGGCTTGACGTCCAGGCGGGCCGCCTCCTGGATGGTGCGGGCCCGGTCAGCCGCCGAGATGCCGGTGGTGACCCCGGTGCGCGCCTCGATGCTCACCGTGAAGGCGGTGCCGTAGGGCGACTGGTTGTCGCTCACCATCATCGGTAACCTGAGTTTGGCAATCTGTTCCGGAGTGAGGGTAAGGCAGATCAACCCCCGGCCGTGCCTGGCCATGAAATTGATGGCCTCGGGGGTCACCATCTGCGCGGCCATGCACAGGTCACCCTCGTTTTCCCGGTCCTCGTCATCCACCAGGATGATCATCTTGCCGGAACGGATATCCTCTATTACGTCTGCTATGGGACTGACT
>DYDL01000012.1:0-14938 GCA_020717925.1 Desulfocapsa sp. | reverse complement strand
GATAGCGATGGAACCCTTTTCGATGACATAGCGGCCGTGCCCCGCGGGCATGGCAAAGGTAAACACTACATAATCACCAACAGGCCGGCGATCAAGGACCCGGACCGTGGCATCAACATGACCGCTGACCATATGGCCGCCCAGGCGGTCGCTAAGCCTGAGTGCGCGCTCCAGGTTGACCACATCGCCGCAAGCCAACCCGCCAAGATTAGTCCGCGTCAGACTCTCCGGCGAGACATCCATCGTGAACCGGCGACCACCAATGGTTGTGGCGGTAAGGCAGACACCGTTCACCGCAATGCTCTCGCCTTCGGCTGGATCAGTCAAATCAAAGTCAGCCGTAACGGCAAACACCATGCCGCCGCCGGCCGGCCGCTTCTCTGCTATCCTGCCCTTGCCTAGAATGATGCCGGTGAACATAAAATCTTTCGCACTCACATGGTAGGTTGGGTTAGCGAAGCATAACCCAACAATCTTACATGTTGGGTTACGCCCTTACGGGCTAACCCAACCTACAAAAATCATGGTAACGTGGTACTAGCGGCCCCCGGCACCCGCCCACGCCAGGTCGCCGCGAATGAGCACATCCTCGCCGAACCGCCTGGTGGTCACCCGGGTCAATCGCACCCCTTCGTCTACCTGGCTTACGCCCAACGGTCCGGCCAGCGGCAACCCGTCGCCGCCCAGAAAAAGCGGGGCGACAAAGAGCATGACCTCATCCACTAGCCGCTGCCGCAGAAAAGAGGCATGGACGGCACCCCCGCCCTCCACCAACAGCGCAGTCATGTTGGCCGCGCCCACCAACCGCAACACCTCGGGGATGGCCACCCGACCGTCGTCAGCCATACCTACCCGGTGCACCACCGCGCCCGCCGCTTCCAAGGCTCGCTGCCGGGCCGGCTCGGCCTGTGGACCGCAGAAGAGCCAGGTTGGCGCCTTGGACGACTGGGTAAGAATCCGTGCTGCCGGGTCAAGGCGCAGGTGGGTATCAAGCACCATGCGCACCGCGTCACGGCCCCCCCTTGGCAGCCGCGTGGTCAGGGCCGGATTGTCGGCTAGGGCCGTGCCCACGCCAATAAGGATAGCGTCCACCCGATCCCGCACACGATGGACCTGAAGGCGGGACTCTTCGCCGGTAATCCAGCCGCTGTGGCCGGTGCGGGTGGCGATGCGGCCGTCCAGGCTCATACCCGCCTTCATGATCACCCAGGGCAGGCCAGTGGCGCTATGTTTCAAAAACGGCCGGATCAGGCGGCGGCACTCCTCCTCCAGCACCCCCATGGTCACATCGATGCCGCGCTGCGCAAGAAAGCTGGCGCCATTGCCGACCACATGCGGGTTGGGGTCACCCATGCCCGCCACCACCCGCTTGATGCCGGCCTCCAGCACCGCCTGACTGCATGGAGGGGTACGGCCGCTATGGTTGCAGGGCTCCAGGGTGACATAGAGGGTGGCGCCCCGGGCCTGTGTACCGGCGGCACGCAGGGCATGCACCTCGGCGTGCGGGGTGCCGGCCTTGCGGTGATAACCCTTACCCACCACCTGACCGTTTTTCACGACCACGGCGCCCACCGCCGGGTTGGGTGAGGTGCGACCATCGCCCTTGCTGGCCTCCCGCAGGGCCAGCCGCATATACAGGCGGTCAGTGTTAATCACGATTATCTTTCCGACTGTCCAGGACGTTCTTGAGTTCATCCATGAACTCGTTCAGATCCTTAAACTGCCGATACACCGAGGCAAAGCGGACATAGGCGACCTCGTCCATGTCCCTGAGCCCGTCCATCACCCGTTCACCTACCAGCCGGCTGGAGATTTCCCTCTCGCCCATGTCCTGAAAGGCCATCTCCAGGGAGTCGACGAACTCCTCGATGCGCGCCATGCTCACCGGCCGTTTCTCGCAGGCCACCTTAAGGCCGTGCACCACCTTGGCCCGGTCCCAGGCCTCCCGCCGGCCGTCCTTCTTGACCAGCATGGGCATGGAGACCTCAAGCCGCTCATAGGTAGTGAAACGCCGTCCGCAGGACTCGCAAAGCCGACGACGACGGGTGATGGTGTATTCCTTGTTGAGGCGGGAATCAACCACCCGGTTTTCCAGATGGCCGCAGTAAGGGCACTTCATGACGGAATACCGTGATTTGGGGTCATGCCGCGCCGCACCAACCGCGGCTCAGCCTATCTGCCGCGACGGGATACCGGCCTCCGCCAACATGGAGGCGGCCAGGGCGTCGGCATAGCCTTCCCCGTACGCAATACCAACGATCCGGGCATTTATCAACATCTTGGTGCAGATTGAACAGGGCAGATTCGTGCAGTACAGGCTCGCCCCCTCAACGCTGACCCCGGACAGAGCCGCCTGGATGATGGCATTCTGTTCGGCGTGCAGGCCGCGGCAGAGTTCATGCCGCTCCCCGGAAGGTATCCCCTGGGCCGCGCGCAGACAACCAACCTCCAGGCAGTGGCTGATGCGGCTCGGTGCGCCGTTGTAGCCCGTGGAGATGATACGCTTATCCCGCACCAGGATGGCTCCCACCTTGCGGCGCAGGCAGGTGGCGCGCTGCGCCACGAGCCGGGTGATGCCCATGAAATAATCGTCCCAGCTCAGCCGGGAATCAGGAGATTCCATCATAGCACTCAGGCCAATTGCGCATCAAGGCCGGGGTAAAGGGGAAAGCGCTCGCACAGGGCGCGGACCTCCTGCCGAACCTGGGCCTGAAGCCCCTCGTTATCGGGATTCTCCAGCACCCGGTTGATCCAGGCGCTGATCTGTTGCATCTCGGGCTCCTTCATCCCGCGGGTGGTTACCGCCGGCGTGCCGATGCGGATGCCACCGGTGACAAAACGGCTCTGGGTGTCAAAGGGAATGGCATTCTTGTTCACCGTCAGTCCAGCGCCCTCCAGGCTGGCCTCGGCCTGCTTGCCAGTGATACCCTTGCTGGAAAGATCGACCAGCAGCAGATGGTTGTCGGTACCGCCCGAAACCAGACGGAAGCCGCTGTCCATGAGACTCACGGCCAGGATCCTGGCATTTTTTACCACCTGGGCCTGGTAGTCGCGGAATTCCTGACCCATGGCCTCCTTGAAGCTCACCGCCTTGGCGGCGATGACGTGCACCAGCGGGCCGCCCTGGATACCCGGGAATATCTTGCTGTCAAGTTGCTTGGCATACTGCTCCTTGGCCAGAATCAGGCCACCCCGGGGGCCGCGCATGGTCTTGTGGGTGGTAGTGGTGACAAAGTCGGCATGGGGCACCGGCGATGGGTGCTGGCCAGCGGCTACCAGGCCGGCGATATGGGCCATGTCCACCATGAGCAGGGCCTCGACCGCATCGGCAATGCGCCTGAAGCCATCGAAATCGATGATACGCGAATAGGCGCTGGCGCCGGCCACGATCATCCGCGGTCGGTGTTCATGGGCCAGCCGCTCCACCTCGGCCATGTCGATGGTCTCGCTCTGCCGATCCACGCCGTAGGAAACAAAGTTGTAGAACTGGCCGGAAAAGTTCACCGCGCTGCCGTGGGTCAGATGGCCGCCGTGCGCCAGGTCCATGCCCAGCACCTTGTCGCCGGGGTTCAGGGTGGAGAAGTAGATGGCCATGTTGGCCTGGCTGCCGGAATGAGGCTGGACGTTGGCATACTCGGCGCCAAACAAAGTCCGGGCCCGTTCCACGGCCAGACGCTCAACCTCGTCGGCATGTTCGCAGCCGCCATAATAACGACGGTGCGGATAGCCCTCGGCATACTTGTTGGTAAAGATGGATCCCTGCGCCTCCAGCACCGCCTCGCTCACAATATTCTCGGAGGCGATCAGTTCAAGCTGGAAACGCTGGCGATCAAGCTCACGGACAATGGCGCCCTGGATCTCGGGATCAGTCTGTTTAAGAAAGGACACGATACTACCCTCTCAGTCTGAAAATTTAGCAATGCGCAGTTGGTGCCGACCGCCGGCAAAGGTGGCGGTCAGCCAGACCCGGACCAGATCCTCGGCCAGGCCGGGCCCCAGCACCCGGGCTCCGAGACAGAGAACATTGGCATCATTATGCTCGCGGCTCATGCGCGCCGAAAACTCTTCCTGCACCAGGGCGGCCCTGATCCCCGGCCGTCGGTTGGCCGCCATGGACATGCCGATGCCAGTGCCGCAGAGCAGGATGCCGCGTTCGCAGTTGCCCGCCTCCACCTGCTCGCAAACCTTGGCGGCGTAGTCCGGATAGTCCACCGAATCCTTGGCGAAACACCCCTGGTCGACCACGGTGTGCCCAAGTTCCTCGATAACCGTAACTACCACGCTCTTAAGAGCAATGCCGCCATGATCGCAGCCAATGGCAATCTTCATGCCCACTCCTTAAAATAAAGGCGCTGCCCGACAAGGACAGCACCAACTTCCTCCCCGCAAGGAGGATATAGCCGGACGCGGGAAAACCGCCGGCTCAGCCCTCGTTAAAACGCTTCATCAGGAGCACCGCGTTGGTGCCCCCGAACCCGAAGGAGTTGGAAAGCAAGGCATTGATGCGTGCCGACCTTGCCACCTTGGGCACATAATCCAAGTCGCACTCCGGCTCGGGGTTGTCCAGGTTAATGGTGGGCGGCATAATCTGGTGATGCAAGGCCAGGGCAGAGAACACCGCCTCGATACCGCCGGCGCCGCCCAGCATATGACCGGTCATGGACTTGGTGGAGCTGATTGCCAGCTTATAGGCATGGGCGCCGAACACCGTCTTGATGGCCCGAGTCTCCACCACGTCGTTTAACGGCGTCGAGGTGCCATGGGCGTTGATGTAGTCGATCTCTTCCGGTCGCATGCCTGCGTCCTGGATGGCCATTTGCATGCAGCGCACCGCGCCGTTGCCGTCCTCGGGCGGGGCCGCCATGTGAAAACCGTCGCCCGACAGGCCATAGCCACCCATCTCGGCGTAGATTTTGGCCCCACGAGCCCTAGCCTGCTCCAACTCTTCCAGGACCATGAAACCACCACCCTCGGCAATGATGAAGCCGTCCCGATCACGGTCAAAGGGCCGAGAGGCGGCGGCGGGATCGTCATTACGGGTGGACAGGGCCTTCATGGCATGGAAACCGCCCACGGCCAGCGGGCAGACGGTGGATTCGGAACCGCCGGTAATGGCCGTGTCGCAGAGGCCGTCGCGAATCATACGATAGGCCTCGCCCACGGCGTGGGTACCAGCGGCGCAGGCCGTGGTCACAGACAGATTCGGCCCCCTGGCGCCCATGACAATGGAGATCTGCCCGGCGCTCATGTTGGAGATGACCATGGGGATGAAGAAGGGGGTTATTCGCTTGGGCCCCCGCTCCATGACAACCGTATGGTACTTCTCGATGGTACTAAGCCCGCCAATGCCGTTGCCACTCACCACCCCCACCCGCGGGGCCATGGCCTCGCCGATCACCAGACCGGCGTCGTCCACCGCCATGCGGGCCGCGGCCACGGCATACTGGACAAAGAGGTCCAGATGCTTGGCGACTTTAGGCTCCATGAAATCCTCGGCCACGAAATCGCGGACCTCGGCGGCGATGTTCACCCCAAAATTACTGGCATCGAACTTGGTGATAGGGCCAACGCCGCTAATACCAGCACAAATACCCTGCCAGGTCTTGGCCACACCGGTACCCAGGGGCGTCACCAGGCCAAGGCCGGTGACCACAACTCTTCTCTTCACCGTGCTAGTCCTCCGCTCCAGCAGGCTGCGCGCCAAGCCGGCCGGCAATTACCACCAGGCCGGTCAGGCGGACAAACCTGGTCCAGGGCAATCAGCCGGCCACGGACTTGACGTGATTAATGGCGTCCTGCACCGTGACAATCTTCTCGGCTACCTCATCGGCGATCTCGATGTCAAAAGCCTCTTCCATGGCCATGATGAGCTCGACCAGGTCAAGGGAGTCGGCGCCCAGATCATCGACAAAGGAGGCCTGGGGTACCACTTTGTCCTTATCAACACTCAACTGCTCGGCAATAATATCAATGAGTTTCAGTTCCGCAGACATGCTCGCTTTCTCCTTACCTTGATTTTCATCTCAAACGACAGTTACGCGACGCGGGCAAGAGGCCCCGGCCGCGGTTATCACATATACATGCCACCATTGACGTGCAGACACTGGCCGGTCACGTAACGGGCGTCATCAGAGGCGAGAAACATGACCGCCCCGGCCACGTCGGCCGGCGTCCCCAGGAAAGCCATGGGGATCTCGGCACGAATCTTCTCCTTCACCGCCTCGTCCAGGTCACGGGTCATATCGGTGTCGATATAGCCCGGCGCCACCGCGTTCACCGTCACCCCGCGACTGGCCAGTTCCCGGGCCATGGAGCGGGTAAGTCCCATAAGACCGGCCTTGGCCGCGGCATAGTTGGCCTGGCCGGCGTTGCCGGCAAAGCCTATTACCGAGGTGATGGTAATGATACGACCACCCCGCTGTTTCATCATCGGCCGGTAGACTGCCTTCATGCAGAGGTAGGCGCCCTTAAGGTTGGTGTCCAATACCTCGTCCCAGTCCGCCTCCTTCATCTTCATGAGCAACCCGTCGCGGGTGATGCCGGCGTTGTTGACCAGGATATCGATACGCCCGGCCTCGGCCAGGATGGCACCAAAGGCCGCCTCCACCGCCGCCGTGTCGGCGACGCTAAACGGCAACGCCCGGGCGCGGCCGCCAGCCTCAATAATGTCCGCCACCGTGGCCTCGGCCGCATCTGGCCGGCTGACGTAATTCACATAAACGTAGGCTCCAGCCGCGCCCAGGCGCACGGCAATTTCCTTGCCAATGCCTCGGCTGCCGCCGGTCACCACCGCTACCTTGCCTTGCAGGTTCATTGCTTGCGCCTCCCGCCTCAACCAGCCTGACCGCTGGTCAATTTATCGATCACCTTGGGCAGAATGGCAAAGGCGTCTCCAACCACGCCGTAAGTGGCCACGGCAAAGATGGGCGCCTCGGCATCACGGTTGATGGCGATAATGGTATCCGACGACTGCATGCCCACCAGATGCTGGATGGCGCCGGAGATACCGCAGGCCACGTAGAGCTTGGGGCAGACGGTCTTGCCGGTCTGTCCCACCTGATGGGCGTAGGATATCCAACCCGAATCCACCGCCGCCCGTGAGGCGGCCACCGCGCCGCCCGTGGCCTTGGCCAGGGCGCTGATGATCCCGAAGCCCTTGACGTTCTCCATGCCGCGTCCGCCGGCAATGATGATGTCGGCCTCGCAGATGTTGACCTGATCGCCCTCCTCCTGCACCGAACGTACCACCTTGACCTTGGTGGTTACTCGCGCCGCCAAAGGCGCCACGTTGACAATCTCGCCCTTCCGGCTGGCGTCCCTTACCCCAACCTTCATGACATTGGGCCGCACCGTGGCCATCTGCGGCCGGGTCCGCCGGCAGACGATGGTGGCCATGATGTTACCGCCAAAGGCCGGCCTGGTCTGCAAGAGCAAGCCGTCTTCAGGCCGGATCTCCAACTGGGTGCAGTCGGCGGTAAGCCCAGTGCCCATCATGGTGGCAACCCGGGGGATAAAGGAGCGGCCGATCGCCGTGGCGCCAGCCAGAACGATCTCCGGCTGGTGCGCCTTGATCAGGTCGAACAGCACGTTACCATAGGCCTCGTCGGTAAAGTGGGCCAGGGCCTTATCGTCCACCTGAAAGACCTGGTCAGCGCCGTAAGCCACCAATTCCTGAGCCGCCGTGCCCAGGCCGCTACCCATGATAACGGCGCTCAACTGGACTTTACGCTCGTCCGCCAGCCGTCGGCCAATGCCAAGCAGTTCATGGGAGACCGGCGCCACCCGGCCGTGCCGAAACTCGGCGTAGACCCAGACGCCGGACCAGCCGGAGAGATCGGCCTGATCATCGGTGGCGGGCCGCTCAATGGACAGAGCCCCGACCTCGCAAACGTCGACGCAGGAGCCGCACAGGGTGCAGGCCTCGCTCACCACGGCATAGCCCTGGTCACTCACCTTGATGGCGCCAAAGGTGCAGGTCGATTCACAGACGCCGCATCCGATGCAGCTTTCAGTATCTATATGCAACATAGCTGATTCTATCCGTTCATATTTTGAAAAATTGTCTCAGCGATGGGCGGCCAGGATCGTTGCCAACCGCTCGGCCTGCTCTTCCACCGTGCCGGTGATCATGGTCCGGTCCCCTTTGGCCTGGGGCGAGAAGACCCGTACCACCTCGGTGGTTGAGCCCGGCAGTCCAATACTCGCCGCCTCGGCGCCGATGTCAACGGCGGCAAGCTTACGGATCACCGCCTGCTTGGCCCGCATTTTGCCCTTGAGCGATGGAATGCGAGGCTCGTTGATCTCCTTAACCACGGTGAGAAGAGCCGGCAGGGGCAACTCCAGTTCGTCAAAGCCATCGTCCATCATGCGTTCCAGTCTCAGGAGGTTGCCCTCCTTGCCATTGACCTTGCGCACACAGGTAACATAAGGAAAGTCAAGGCGCTCGGCCAGCCCCGGCCCCACCTGGGCGGTGTCGCCGTCAATGGCCTGCTTGCCGCAGAGCACGAGATCGCAGCCGCCCAACGTGACTATGGCCCGGGCCAGGGTATAGGTGGTGGCCCAGGTATCGGCGCCGGCAAAGGCGCGATCGGAAACCAGCACCGCCTCGTTGGCCCCAACCGACAGGGCCTCACGCAGGGTGGCCTCGGTCTGGGGCGGCCCCATGGAGAGCACGGTCACCGTGCCGCCATGCTGCTCCGCAAGCCGCACCCCCTCTTCCAGGGCGTGCCGGTCATAGGGGTTCATGATAGACTGTACCCCCTCGCGGGCCAGGGTATTGGTGGCCGGATCGAGGCGGACGTCCTTGGCGTCGGGAACCTGTTTTACACAGACAATGATGCGCATGGCGATTTAATTGTATTCCTTGTTCAGTTCCTGACCAATGACGTTGCGCTGAATCTGATTGGTGCCCTCGTAGATCTGCAGGATCTTGGCATCGCGCATCATCTTCTCCACCGGGTAGTCCCGCATGTAGCCATAACCGGCCAGCACCTGCACCGCGTCAACCGTCACCTTCATGGCCATGTCGGTGGCAAAGAGCTTGCACATGGACGACACCTTGGACAACCCTTTGTCATGGGCGTCGACATGCCGGGCCGATGCATAAACCAATGCCCGGGCCGCCTCAACCTGGGTCGCCATGTCGGCCAGCATATGCTGCACGGCCTGGAAGGAGATGACCGGCTTGCCGAACTGTACCCGCTGCTTGGCGTAACGCACCGCCTCGTCCAGGGCGCCCTGGCCTACCCCGATACCCAGAGCGGCGATCCCTGGCCGCGACAGGTCCAGGGTCTTCATCACTGTGATAAAGCCCGTACCTGGCCGGCCGATAACCCGATCCTTGGGAATGCGGCAATCCTTGAAGATCAACTCCCGGGTGGCCGAGGCGCGAATGCCGAGCTTCTTCTCCTTGACACCGTAAGTGAAACCAGGGTCAGTATCCTCGACCACGAACATGGTGCCGCCGCGCGGCCCCTTGGAGCGGTCGGTAATGGCGATCACGGTATAGACCTGGGCCTCGCCGCCGTTGGTGATCCACTGTTTGGTGCCGTTCAGCACCCAATGGTCGCCGTCCAGCACCGCCGTGGTCTGGATGCCAGAGGCATCGCTGCCGGCGTTGGCCTCGGTTAGGGCAAAGGCGCCCCGCTTCTGGCCCGAGGCAATGGCTGGCATATACTTCTGCTTCATCTCCTCGCTGCCGGCAATAAGAATCGGATAGGCGCCGAGGGCGCTGGCCGCGAAACTGGTGGCAATGCCGGTGCAACCACGGCCGAACTGTTCCAGGGCCAGCACCATGTCGAAGCAGCCGCCGCCGAAACCGCCATAGGCCTCCGGGATATAGAGACCGCACAGATCGGCCTGGCCGATAACCTTTAAAATCTCGTGGGGAAACTCTTCGGCCTCGTCAAGATGGGCGCGCTGCGGGATGATATGCTCATCCGTGATCTGCCGGGCCACGTCCACAATCATTTGTTGCTCTTCGCTAAGAAAATAATCCACGCTCTCTCCCCTTTCTCGCGATTGTTTAGGAGCCGTTACGAAATAACTTGGCTCATTATAACCATTTCGTTACGGCTCTTTATGCCGTTCTAGTTATCCAGGTGGCCATGCTATTTATTTACAACGGCTTAATACCGTTTCAATTCAACCGGGCACCGGTTGTCCTACCACCTGATCAAGGCCGCGCCCCAGGTAAAGCCGCCACCAAAAGCGCACAGCAGGAGCAGGTCGCCTGCCGCCAGCCTCCCCTCGCGATTGGCCTCGTCCATGGCTATGGGCAGGCTTGCCGCCGATGTATTACCATATTTGTGCATATTAATGTAGACTTTTTCCAAGGGAATTCCCAACCGTTCAGCCAGGCTTTGCAGGATGCGGAGATTAGCCTGGTGCGGGATGACCAGACCCAAGTCGGCCGCCGCCACCCCCTGCTCGGCAAGCAGGCGGGTAACGGCGTCCCCCATGGAACGCACCGCGTGCTTGAAGACCTCACGGCCCTCCATACGGATGTAAGAGCCGTCGTTCTCCGGCCGGGCCAGATCCGGGTTCAGGCTGGGCGCCCCTTCCATGCTCAACAGCCGCCAGAGCCGGCCGTCGGAAAAAAGCCGGCTGCCCAGCATGCCGCGCCCTTTACCGTCGCCTGCGAGCACCACGGCGCCAGCCCCATCGCCAAACAGCACGCAGGTGTTGCGGTCCTGCCAGTTGGTACGGGTGGAAAGGGTTTCCGCGCCAATCACCAGAATCTTCCAGGCCGGGTTTTGACAGAGATACTTGTCGGCCAGATCAAGGCCGTAGAGAAAGCCGGAACAGGCGGCGTTCAAGTCAAAGGCAAAGGCATTTTCCGCGCCCAGTTCTTGCTGCACCAGACAGGCACACGAGGGCATGGTCATGTCCGGGGTGATGGTGCCGACCACGATCATGTCGAGTTCGGCCGGGGTGATCCCGGCCATGGCCAGGGCCTGCCTGGCGGCGCCAGCGGCGAGCATGGAGGTTTCCTCGCCCCGGGCCGCGATCCTGCGGCTCTTGATACCAGTGCGGGTAGTGATCCATTCGTCCGAGGTATCGACCGTCTTTTCCAGATCGCTATTGGTCAACACCCGTGCCGGCAGAAAGGAACCAGTGCCGACAATGACCGTGCGCGTACTCATGCCGGGCCTTTGGCAGCAGCCAGGTCTGACAGGTCATCCTGCTCCACGCCTGCCGTTGGACTGCTTTCCAGCAACAGTTGCATGATCCGCTCGTTGACGTTGCGCCGGACCAGTTCGCTGGCCACCCGGATGGCGTTCTTGATGGCCAAAGCGCTGGAACGGCCGTGGCAAATAATGCCGGTGCCCTTAAAACCTAAAAGCGGAGCACCTCCGTATTCGGCATAATCCACCCGTTCCCGGAAATTGTGGAAAGCTTGCCGGGCCAGCAGATAACCGAGCTTGGCCTTCAAGGTCTTGGATATCTCCTCCCGCAGCATGGCAAGCACCGCCTCAGCCAGTCCTTCACTCAATTTCAGGGAAACATTGCCGACAAAACCGTCGCAGACAATGACATCAACGTCACCCTGAAAAGTGTCGCGGCCCTCGACATTGCCGATGTAGTTGAGATTGCTGTTCAGAAGCAGTTCGTGGGATTTCTTGACCAGGGCGTTACCCTTGCCGCCTTCCTCGCCAATGCTCAAGAGTCCTATACGGGGCTTGGCAATACCGAACACCATGGAGGAAAATGCCGATGCCATGATGGCGAACTGGAAGAGATGATGGGGCCGGCAATCGACATTGGCGCCCACGTCCATCATGACCACAGGGCCTTTCAAGGTGGGGAAGATACCGGCGATGCCGGGCCGGGCGATCTTGTCCAGACGGCCCAGGGTCTTGATGGCCGCGGCCATGGTGGCCCCGGAGTTACCGGCGCTCACCACCGCGTCCACCTTGCCTTGCTTGTGCAATTCAAAGGCCACCCGGATAGAGGAGTCCCGCTTGCGGCTCACCGCCTCAAAGGGGGATTCCTCCATGGCAACAACCTGGGAGGTATGGACGACTTGAATCCTGGCGGAAGGCCAGTCGTAATCTTTTAGGGCCGTTCGAATGCGCTGCTCGTCGCCAAGCAGGGTGACACCGACATCGCTTTCCTGGACAGCCTGAACGGCGCCATGGACAAGTTCCTCGGGGCCGTGGTCACCTCCCATGGCATCCAGGGCTATCTGTAAAGTCATGCCCGCTGCATCCACTCCTTTTCAACCGGAAATCGCCACCGGTCCCGGATCGGTGACCCCGGGTCGGGCATTCCACGCATAGGGAGGCGGTAAAACGACTTCCTACTCTTTTTCCATCTGAATGACGGCGCGTCCCTTGTACGAACCGCAGCCAGAGCACAGACGATGCGGCAGCTTGGGCTCGCCGCACGAGGCGCAGGTGGAGACGGTGGGCGCGGTCAAAAAATCGTGGGCGCGCCGCAGTCTGGTACGGGCGTGTGAATGTCTTCTCTTTGGTAGGGCCATGATTTTTCCTCCTGGAATTACATCAAACTTTTTAGCGATCAGCTTTCAGCGGTCAGCGGTCAGCTTTCAACATTACGGCTCAGCTCTTGGCAAGGTCTTTCAAGACGCTGAACGGGGTAATTTTCTCCTGCCGGCCACAGCCGCACGCCCCCTGGTTCAAATCAGCCCCGCAACGCATGCAGAGGCCACGACATTCCTCGGCGCAGAGTTTCTTCTCGGGAATAGAGAGAAGCACCTGCTGTTGCAAGATGCCATGCACGTCGATGATTGGCTCATCCACGAACATGGTGTCCATCTCACCGTGGCTGCACGTATGTTCCCGCCCCATTCCATCCGGGTCGGCAAGTTCCACATCGAGCTTGAAATCAAGTTCACTGGGCATCTCAAAACGGCCCAGACAGCGATCACAATCAAACTGGAAGGTAACTGCTATGGAACCTTCCACCAGCACCCGTGCGCCCTTGCGCTGCAAAAAAACCGTGGCCGTAAGCGGGCCGCGCCGATTCACCTCATGCGCCGGAAACCAGGAGACATCGGTGATGTCACGGCTGATCCCCTCCGGCGGAATCTCAGCGAACGAAATGCGCACCGCTCCTTTTCCCCCTCTGAATTACCTGGGAAATGAAAACCCTGAAATATACGAGGTTCTCTCCCATTGTCAAGTGCTTTCGGCATGGCGGGTTCGATCCCGACTTAGAATCGTCCTCCGGTCGGCAGGCGCTGCAAAACCAGCCGACCCAGCTAACCAGGGCCAGGACCAAGGAGTAATTCACCGAAAACAGGGCAAACTCCTTGCAGAGACTCGGCTGGCCAAACAGATGTTCCATGACCCAGCACAGGGGCATGGAAAGCAGGAGTGATGAAAAAAGAATGTTACCGATGAGATGGGCAAAAAACAGCAGAAAACCTGCCTGCACGCCATTCATCTTCACTTCCAGCCGCCGCCGCGCCGCCAGCAGCAAGCGCTCGAATCCGGCCAGGGCCAGACTCAGGCAGAAGCCCGGCAGGATGGCACAGGGCACCAGCCGGTAACTCACCCCGCGGGTTTGGGCAAAATAGAGACTCAGGGCCATGCTCAGTACAAAGTAACCCAGGACCGAACGCCCGCCCCGGCCCAGCCGCAGCCAGCCCGCGAGAGAAAAATTGCCATTACCATGACTGGCGGGACGGGAATTCATCACCTCGCTGTCCTCCATAAGCCTCCTTGTCTCGAATACCTTCTGCCCGTGAGTCGCAAAGTCATAAAAGTCCAGCCAAGCGATCATAGGTCTTGCCCAGCCGGATGGAGAGCACTTGATTCAGTCGTGCCAGCAATTTCAGGCCCAGCAGAGGCTGCTCCGCCAACAACTGGTCCATCCGCTGGTGGCTCATGATCCATAACCCGCTGGCTTCCAGGGCAGCAATCGTGCCGGTCCGACTAGGACCGGAACCATAGTTCCCCACCAGAGCGCCAGGCTCAAGAATGGCCACGAGAACATGTTTGCCAGGAAAAGCGGTCTCCTTCTTCACGGCCAATTTACCCCGGGCCACGAAGGCAAAAAAATCCGCCGCCTCACCATCCCGCATGACCAGGGCGCCGGCCGCATAGTC
Organism: Desulfocapsa sp.; assembly: GCA_020717925.1. Taxonomy (GTDB): domain Bacteria; phylum Desulfobacterota; class Desulfobulbia; order Desulfobulbales; family CG2-30-60-27; genus CG2-30-60-27. The sequence continues at coordinate 864 of DYDL01000012.1, read as the reverse complement.
CCGGTGTTCCAAAAAACCAGCCAGCAACGCGGATTCCTCTTCGGAAAGAAAGGGGAACAAAGCCTGGCGTTCCGCCAAACTCATGGGGTCAGCCACACTCTCTGAAGAGGTACCGGTCATAACAGCGCGCTCACTTTTCCATGTTGCAGAGTTTTTCCCGCACCTTGGTTAGCAGGACGCCAAAATTCTCTTTATTCAGGATTGCCTCGAACTCGCTGCGATAATTAGCCACCAGGCTGACCCCCTCGACCATGACGTCGTAGACCAGCCATTTGTCACCGTCCAGTTTCAGGCTGTAGGTAATTGGGATGGCGCCGTTCTTGAGAATGGCGGTATAGACCCGCGCCTTGTCACCCTGGATTACCTCCTTCTGATAATCCACAACCTCGTCGGTGTAACTCTCGATCCTGCCGATGTACCGGCACACCACCAGCTTGGCGAACAGATCGGTGAAATTCTGCTGCTCCTCGCTTTTCAGCTCCTTCCAATGGCGGGCCATGGCACGTTCAGCCATCTGCTGAAAATCGAAGCGGACATCCACCACCGCGAAAATCTTGTCGCGCCGCTCCTTCACCATGCCCGGTTGCTTCAATTTTTCGTCCTTGAGCACGGCCAGGATGTCGTCAATGCTGCCCCGCACCTGCTCCTGCGGCCCGGCACCGGCCGCGCCGCCAGACAGAGGCAACACGGCCAGCAAGGCAACAAGGACGATGCCAAAAAGTAACTTCTTGAATTTAAACAAGTTTTCAAACATTATCAAACACTCCACAAATTATCACGCCCCGAACCGCGGGGCGACACACTGACTAACCAGCTATCATTTGGAAATTATTACGAAGTCCAAATATAGACCTATTTTACCAA
>DYDL01000150.1 GCA_020717925.1 Desulfocapsa sp. | reverse complement strand
TCCACCCGGTAAAAACGTTCGAAGATTCTACCCTGCTCGCCGGCGGGAATGCCGGGGCCGTTGTCGTGCACGGTGATGCTGGTTCCGTTAGCCGTTTGCGCGGCTGACACGGTCACCGTGCTGCCTTCCGGGCTGTATTTGACCGCGTTGTCGATCAGATTGCCCACCGCCTGTTCCATGAGGTTGGGGTTGAGTTGGGCCATCAGGGCCTCGTCGCATTGCAGGTTAAGGGCTATGTTCTTGGTCGCGGCCTTATGGTTGCAACTTTGGATCGCGGCCCGCAAGGGCGTAGTCAGTGGGGTCGGCCGCAACTTGACCTCCTTGCGTTCCACCTCCTGTTCCAGTCGCGACAGAGCAAGCAGGTCATCGATAATGGCGTGCAGCCTTTTCGCCTGGCTGGCGATAATCTCGGCAAAGCGCCGGGCGTCTTTCGGTTCGTCGATGGCGCCGTCCAGCAGGGTCTCGGCAAAGCCGGCAATGGAGGTTATCGGACTCTTCAGTTCATGGGAGGCATTGGCGACAAAATCACGCCGCATCTGCTCCAAACGGCGCAGGTTGGTCACGTCGTTGATGACGATCAGCGCGCCGTTCACGGCGCCGGTTGCATCCTGCAATCTGGTGCCGTGGGCGTAGAAGTGTCGCGCCGAGCCCATGTTGTCGGTCAAATCGATTGCCCCTTCAACCGGCGTCGGGCCGGCCAGCGCCTCGCTGACAAACCGTTGCAGGGCGGTGTTGCGGATTGCCAGCAGGATGTTCTTGCCCTTGATGTGGTCTGGGGTTACGTTCAGAATTCTGGCGCCTGCCGCATTAACCTCGACGATCTGCTCTTCGGCGTCGACGGTAAGTACGCCCTCGGTCATGCTGGAGAAGACCGCCTCCAGTTGGCTGTGTTGTTGGACCATGGTTTTAATCCTGGCATCGAGTTGCGCGGCCATTGCGTTCATGGCCCTGGCCAGGCTGGCCACCTCCGCCGAGCCTTCCTCGGGCATTTTGTGGGCGAATTCGCCATCGGCAAAGCGCTCGGCGCCAAGGCGCATTTTTTCCAAGGGGTGGCTGATGCGCCGCGCCAGCAACCAGGAGGCCAAGGCTACGAGCACGACGATAATCAGGCATGCCCAAACAATCCTCCGCGAAATTTCCTGAAGTGCGCGATCAATGAAGGTGACCGGGATCGCGGTCCGGAGGACTGCCAGCGTCTGGTCCCCAAGGTGTAACGGAATTGCCACATACATCATGTTTTCTTGCAGGGTGCGGCTGAAGCGCAGGGATGGAGAGATACGGCCGGCGAGGGCGGCGACTATTTCCGGGCGGTCGCCGTGGTTTTCCATGCGCTCCGGGTCTTCGTCGGAGTCGGCAAGCACCGTGCCATCAAGAGCGATTACAGTGATGCGGGTGGCGGAATTTTCCCCGGCCTTACCGCAGAAGGCGCGCAGCGTTGGCAGATCGCCATGGTCAAGGAGCGCGATAATGCTTTCCTGGATGAGCCGGCCTCGCGCCTCCAGGCCGGAGGCGGTTTGCTTCACCTGGAAGGTGCGCATGGCATGGTGGCTGTCCAAAAACATGGCCAGCAGGGCCAGGAGGGTAACGATGAGCTGGCTTGAGTACATTTGCCAGATGAGGCGTTTATGCCGCATGGCGACCCCTGTTGTGAATAGAGTTGATGGATGCAACAGTTACAGGCAACCTTGAATAATTCGTCATTCCGGGCTTACCCCGGAATCCATCTGCCTGATTTGACTGGATTCCCGCTTTCCCCCGTCAAGCGGGACTGAACTTAGCACGGGAATGACGATAAATGAATTTTTCAAGGTTCCCTACAAGATAGCACGGGATTGTTAAAATTTGGTCAAGATAATGTAAGGATCTGATTGTTGGCAACCATGAAGCAGGTTGATGTACTCATCTTGGGCGCCGGGGCCTCGGGGTTGCTCTGTGCAATCGAGGCCGGCAAGCGGGGCCGGCGGGTGCTCGTCGTGGAGCATGGCGTGGCCCCGGGCCGCAAGCTCCTGGTGACCGGCGGCGGTCGCTGCAATTTTACCAACCGCCAGATCGATGCCAGCCACTACCTGTCCCACAACCCGCACTTCTGCAAGTCGGCCCTGAGCCGCTTCACCCAGCAGGATTTCCTGGAACTGGTCGAGCGCCACGGCATCCGCTATCACGAGCGGGACCATGGCCAGATGTTCTGTGACACCAGCGCCCGGGAGATTTTGGACATGTTGCTGGACGAGGCCAGGCAGGCCGGCGTCGCCATCCAAACGCAGACCAGCGTCGGTGCGATTACCCGGTTGGAGGACGGGGGTTTTAAGGTGGCCGGCAGCCGGGGTGATCTAATCTGCCAGGCGCTAGTGGTGGCAACCGGCGGCCTGTCGTTACCGAAGCTGGGTGCGAGCCCGCTGGGCTACAGGATCGCCGAGCAGTTCGGCATCAAGGTCTGGCCGCCCGCCGCCGGCCTGGTGCCTTTCACCCTGCAGCCAGATGACAAGGCCAGGCTGGCGCCCCTGGCCGGCATTGCCGTGGAGTGTGTGGTCAGTACCGGCCACCACAGCTTTCGGGAAAATCTCCTCTTCACCCATAGGGGGTTCTCCGGCCCGGCCATTTTGCAGCTTTCGTCCTACTGGCAGCCCGGCGCCGCGCTAGTCATCGATTTCCTGCCCGACCTTGACCTGGTCGCCGCACTGAATACCTCCAGGCAACAGCGGCCACAGCGGCAATTGAAATCCCTGCTCGCCGAGCTGTTGCCGAAGCGGCTGGTCACGACCTTGGTGCCGGTTCCACTGCTGGAGCGCCCCTTGCAAACCTTTTCCCGGCAGGAAATCCAGGAGCTTGCCGATATGCTGCGGTGCTGGACGCTTACCCCCAATGGCACCGAAGGCTACCGCACCGCGGAGGTAACGCTGGGCGGGGTCGATTGTGCGGCAATATCCTCGAAAACCATGGAAAGCCAACAGGTTCCCGGGTTATACTTCATCGGTGAAGTGCTGGATGTGAGCGGCTGGCTGGGCGGCTACAACCTGCAATGGGCCTGGTCCTCGGCCTGGTGCGCCGGCCAGTATGTTTGAGCTGATGCTAAAGTAATAACGGAGTTACTCAGGTTGTTTAGACTGTAGTCTGTTAGTCTTTTTGGTAAACCTAATTACCTAAACCCCTACAGACTATCCACCTGGATAGCTACGAACGGAGATTTCCGTCATGAACGATTTTCTGCAAATTATCGCCCATCTCATGGTTATCGGTGGACTGCCCCTGGCGCTCTGGCTTTATCTGCAGGAGCAGAGAAGGGCGCGGCATGCGCGGGCCTATGGTGCCTGGCATACCATTGACGAGCAATATCCGCGCTTTCTGGAACTTTGTCTGGCGCACCCGGAGCTTGATATCCTTGATGCGCCCATTGCCGGGGCAGGGGAGACCAGCCCGGACCAGCTTCGCCAGGAACGGATCCTGTTCCGCCTGCTGCTTGGCCTTTTTCAGCGGGCCTATGTCATGTACCACGATCAGACCACGGACGTGGACGAACGGCAGTGGAGTGAGTGGGTGGCGCGGATGCGGGAATACGGCGCCCGGGAAAATTTTCGCCTCGCCTGGCTTGAACTCGGGCCGGGGTTTGACGCGGACTTTGCCGGATTCATGGATGAACTCCTGGCCCCCGAGGTTCACCTGCGCTGTCCCATCAGTTTTCCGATCAGTTGACCCCCGGAGATTAACCCTGATGTCGGTCACGCCCTTGTGATTGGCCGGATTTGTGGTTAAACTTTATCATATGACCTCTTGCAAAAGTCGTCATTCCCGTGAAAACGGGAATCCAGAAATATCAATTTGTTACTGATGCCCACCAAGCCAAGGATACGATCATGACGACCTGCCCCTGCGATCCAACGAAAGAATTCAAGCAGTGTTGCGGCCCATATCTGGACGGCAGCAAACCACCGCCAACCGCCGAGGCCCTTATGCGCTCGCGTTACTCCGCCTATACCAGGCGGGATTACCCTTATATCCTCCGCACCTGCCACAGCTCCACCCGGCCCGCGGAAGAGGGGTTTGACGATCAGACCGAAATCGGCTGGACCGGTCTTGAGATTTTGGCCACCGAGGGTGGCGGAGTGGAGGATGCGCAGGGCGTGGTTGAGTTCGTGGCCCGCTTTGAGAACAGCGGCAGGGTCTTCACTCACCATGAAAAGAGCAGGTTCGTCCGGGAGGAGGGGCAATGGTGCTACGTGGACGGCGACATGGTGGTGCCGGAACCGGTGCGATCGGTCAAGGTCGGCAGAAACGAGCCCTGCCCCTGTGGCAGCGGCAAAAAATATAAGAAGTGTTGCGCCGTAAAGGCGCAGGTGGATAGTCTGTAGGTGTTTAGGTGAACAGGTAAACCTGAAAGACTGACAGGCTACAGTTTTGTAGGTCGGGTTAGCCCGTCAGGGCGTAACCCGACGGAGCGGCATCTGCCAAGAAGATGTCGGGTTACGGCATAAAACCGCCTAACCCGACCTACCATATGCATGCGAAGAATGAAGTTGCATGGCACCAGTTACCCATGAAGGAGGAAAAATCATGAAAAAATTAGCATTAGTGCTGTTGGTGTTGTTGGTCACGGCCGGTGTCGCCTTTGCCAAGGGCTATGAGGTAAACAAGAAGGCCGGCGACTATGATGTGGCCCTGACCATCGACCGTAACCCGCCGGTTGCCGGGGACAATCAGGTCACCATCGTGGTAAAGGACGCGGCCGGTAAGATGGTAAAGGATGCCCAGGTGCGGATCGACTACTCCATGGCGGCCATGCCCGGCATGCCGCTGATGAACTACAAGACCGATGCCGCGCTCAAGGGCGACGAGTATCAGGCCACCATGGGTTTATCCATGTCCGGTCCCTGGAACATCGTGGTGAAGATCACCCGGGAAAACAAGACTGCGTCGATGAAGTTCACCGTGGACGCGAAGTAGTGGGGGGTATGGCCTGTAGGTATTTAGGTTGTTAGGTGTGCCCGAAAGACTAGATGAAGATAATGGCCAGACAGGTACGTGTAGGACAAGGACGACCGTTTGCGTTGCCTTTGACGCTGGCGGTTGTCTGCCTGTTATGGGGTGCGGTGGCCACGGCCGATGGGGCGCTAACCCTGCCATCCTTGATTGACGAGGCCCTGCTGCACAATCATGAACTTCTGGTCGCCGAGGCGCGTTGGCGGACGGCCTCCTATAAGATCCCCCAGGCTACGAGTCTCCCAGAGCCCATGGTGATGGTGGGTTATCAGAACGAGGGGTGGGACAAGTATACCTACGGTGAGATGGAGGGGGCGCAATGGATGTACTCGGTCGCCCAGATGTTTCCCTATCCGGGCAAACGTTCCCTGAAGGGCGAGATGGCCGCGGCCGACGCGGCCAGCCTTGAGGCCGGGTATCGTGGGGTGCGGCTCAAGGTCATCGTCACGGTCAAGGAACTCTACCTTGATCTGTTCCGCGCCTACAAGGAACTGGATTTGATTCAGGAAAAGGGCGCCCTTTTCGCCCGCATCGAGGATGCGGCCGTGGCGCGCTATGGTGCGGGCCAGGGGGGGCAGCAGGAAGTGCTGATGGCCCAGGGCGAGAAATTCATGCTCCTGGAAAAGGAGACCATGCTGCGCCAGAAGGTCCAGTCGCTGGAGGTGATGCTGGGTAATGCCCTTGGTCGGGACGGCAACCTGGCCCTGGGCCGACCCGTGGCGCCCGAGCCGGCGCCCCTGCCTGCCACTCTGGAGGAATTGCAGCAGACGGCCCGCGAGCACTCGCCCGAGTTGCGGGCCAAGGAGCGGATGATCGCTTCGGCCCAAACCCGGGCAAGCATGGCGCGGAAGGAGTATTATCCCGATGTCACGGTCGCCGCCGCGCTGGCGCGGAGAACAGGCGACTTCGAGGACATGTGGAGCCTGACCGCCACCTTTAACATTCCGCTCTTCTACCGGTCCAAACAGCGGCAGGCGGTGCTGGAGGCCGCCTCGTTTTCCCTGGAGGCTCGGCATGAGCTGGAAGGCAGCAGGGCGATGATTGTCGCGGCCATCCGCGACAATTACGCCATGGCGGAGACCGCGGAAAAACTGATGGCGCTGTACCAGGACGGCCTGATCCCCAAGATCAGCCAGGACTTTGACCTGGCCCTGGCCGCGTACGGGGCCGGGAAGAGCGAGGCGGTAATGGTGATCAGCAGGCTAAAGTCGCTGCTCGATTACGAGACCCTCTACTGGGGGCAGTTCGTGGAGCGGGAAAAGGCCGTGGCCCGGATGCAGGCCCTGGCCGGGACCACTGAGAGCGCAACGAGGGCGGGGAGCCAATGAAAACCATGAAGGTCATGCCTGTCGCACTCTTGCTCGCAATGGCCGTGGCTTCTGCCCAGCCTGCCCCGGTGAGCGCCCAATCCGAGACGGTGCCGACAATCGAGATTCCCGCGGACAAGCAAGAGATGATCGGCGTGCGGACCACGGCGGCGGCAATAAGAGCGCTGCGCAAGACCATCAGGACGGTGGGCCGGGTCGAGTATGATGAACGCAGGCTCGTCACCATCAACACCAAGGTGGAGGGGTGGATCGAGAGGCTGCATATCGACTACGTGGGCAGGCTGGTGCAAAGGGGCGAACCCATGGCCGAGGTCTACAGCCCCGAGCTGATCGCCACCCAGCAGGAGTTTTTGAACGCGTTGCAATGGGTGCACAAGAGTCAGGAGGGCATGGGCGCGGACATCAACCGCATGTTGGCCAGTGATGCCCGGGCGCTGCTCGACGCGAGCCGGCAACGCCTGAAGCTGCTCGATATCACCGACAGCCAGATCAGGAAGGTCGAGGTGTCTGGCACGCCGCTGCGCACCCTGACGGTGTACAGCCCGGTCAGTGGCTACGTGATGCAAAAGATGGCGGTGCAGGGCATGAAGGTGATGCCAGGGGAGAAACTTTTTGATGTTGCTGACCTCTCCTCGGTCTGGGTCATGGCCGATATCTATGAAAACGAGATATCCCTGATCAAGGAGGGCCAGCCCGCGGTCATCACCTTCAGTTCTTTCCCGGGCAAGCGGTTCTCCGCTAAAATTGACTACATCAATCCCGCCCTGGCCGGCGAGACCAGGACCGCCAAGGTCCGTTTCACCCTGCCGAATCCAGGCGGAGAGATTAAACCCCGGATGTTCGCCAACGTCGAGGTCAGCGTGGTGCTCGGCGACCGCCTGGCCATTCCCGACGGTGCGGTGCTGGATACCGGCAAGCGCCAGCTCGTCTATGTCGATCATGGCGACGGCAACTTTGAGCCGCGCGAGGTGCGTCTCGGCCTGCGGGCCGGAGGCTTCAGCGAGGTGACCAGGGGGCTTGCCGCCGGCGAACTGGTGGCGGTGTCGGCCACCTTTCTCATCGATTCCGAGGCCCAGCTCAAGGGCGTGACCCCGCTTGTCGAGCCGGAGCCATGAGCCGGTCATGATCGCCAGCATCATCGAATACAGCGGTCGCAACAAGTTCATCATCCTGCTGCTAACCGGTTTTCTCTGCATCTGGGGATACTGGTCCCTGCGCCAGATCCCGCTCGACGCCATCCCTGATCTCAGCGACACCCAGGTCATTATCTACGCCGACTGGCCGGGCAGAAGCCCTAACCTGGTCGAGGACCAGATCACCTATCCGATCACCTCGACCCTCTTGGCCGCGCCCAAGGTGCAGGCGGTGCGCGGTTTCTCTTTCCTGGGCAGCTCCTTCATTTACGTCATCTTCAAGGAAGGCACCGACATCTACTGGGCCCGCAGCCGGGTTCTGGAATACCTGCAATCGGTGAAGAGCAAGATCCCGGCCGATGTCAATCCGGTGCTGGGGCCGGACGCCACCAGCGTCG
>DYDL01000429.1 GCA_020717925.1 Desulfocapsa sp. | reverse complement strand
ATTATTACAGTGTTCCGTACCATCTGGTCAGAAAGCAGCTCGACTCCAGGCTAACGGCCACCACCGTGGAGTTCTTCCACAAGGGCAAGCGGGTTGCCAGTCACCAGCGGAGTCACCACAAAGGCCGCCATACCACGGTAAAAGAGCATATGCCGGAAAAGCATCGGCAGTACCTGGAGTGGTCGCCGGAGCGGTTTCTGGCTTGGGCCAAAAAGATCGGCCCGCACACGGTCATCCTGACTGAGAGGATCCTCGCCGCCCGGGCGCATCCGCAACAGGCGTACCGGACCTTGTTGGGTATTTTTCGTTTGGGCAAAAGTTATGGTGACCCCCGCCTGGAAGCCGCCTGCGCCAGGTCGCTCATCATCGGCGCCACTTCCTTCAGCAGTGTCGAATCGATTCTGAAAACCGGTCTGGATGGCAAGCCCATTCCCGGCAGTAATGACAAGCAAGCGCCCCCGGTTAAGCATCAGAACATTCGCGGCGCAGACTACTATCATCCGACCATTCAATAACCGGAGACACAGAATATGTTGACCCATCCCACCATCGACAAACTGGAAACCCTGCGCCTGACCGGCATGGTCAAGGCGCTCCGCGAACAGTGGCAGAGCCCGGACATCAACCAGCTGGCCTTTGAGGAAAGACTCGGCCTGTTGACCGACCGCGAGGCTGACCTTAGGGAAACCAGGCGCATGCAGACCAGGCTCAAAAGGGCCAGGCTCCGTCAGAACGCCAGCCTGGAGGACATCGACTTCAAGCAACCGCGCGGTCTGGACAAGTTACTGATCACCAAGCTGGCGGACTGCCAATGGATCGCCAAGCATCAGAACCTGATCATCACCGGCCCGACCGGGGTTGGCAAATCCTACCTGGCCTGCGCCTTTGCCCAAAAGGCCTGCCGAGAAGGGTACAACACCGTCTATGCCAGAATCAGCCGACTTTTCGAAGACCTGGGCCTGGCCAAGGGTGACGGCAGATACATCAAGATGCTGGCCGGCTTCGCCAAGACCGACCTGCTGGTGCTGGATGACTACGGTCTATCGCAACTGACTCGGGAGCAACGCCACGATCTGCTGGAAATCCTGGAGGACCGGCATGGGGTCAGATCAACCCTGGTCACCAGCCAACTGCCGGTTGAACACTGGCATGAACAGATCGGCGATCCGACCCTGGCCGATGCCATCATGGACCGGTTGGTCCATAACGCCCATAACATTCAACTGAAGGGAGGATCGATGCGAAAGAAAAACTCAAACTTGACAGAGTAAGGCGAGGAAGAGTAGAGAAAAAAGACTGCGTCGCTACGCTCCGACAGGGTGGCCGGAATCAATGGAACAGGTGGCCGGCTTCAAATGGAATGCGTGGCCGACTTGAGTGGAATAGGC
>DYDL01000149.1 GCA_020717925.1 Desulfocapsa sp. | reverse complement strand
CAGAACATTCCTATTCGTTTAATCCTAGCCTATTTAATAGCAGTTATCAAAATAAATTGATGTTAGGGATGGAAGGCACAGCGGCGGAAGGCGTAAAATTTTATGGGGAGTATCTGTCTTACTTTGTGCCTCTATTCCCCTATCCGTTGCCGCTGGCGGTCGTACCAGAGAAACTGGCGGCAGAAGCCGCGGATGTTTCTAACCTCGCGGGAACGCAACCCCAGGCGGCCGAGGAACTGGCGCACGGCGCGCATCCAGTAGCCGTCATCCTGGTCCTGCTCACGCAGAAAGCCGACCGTGCACAGCATTTCGCCGACATGGGCGTACATCTCTTCCAGCTCCCGGCTAGTGGCCTGCTTCGGCGCCCAAGGGTCGGCATCCGGCCCTTCAAGATGGCGGCGCAGGCCACTGGCCAGTTCGTAGGTGACGATGGCCACGGCCTGCGCCAGATTCAGGGAGGCGAAGTCCAAAGTTGGGATGGTGGTGAACAGGGTGCAGAGGTTGAGATCCTGGTTGGTCAGGCCGCGGTCCTCGGGGCCAAAGACCAGGGCGACCTGATTGTTTTGTAGCAGCGGCAGCACGGTAGTCACCATCGCGGCCGGCTCTACCACGGCGCGGCGCTGCCTCCCCTGGCGGGCGGTGGTGCCCACCACACAGGCAAAGGGAGCCAGGGCCGTGGCCAGTTGCTGGTGATGCTCCAGGTTGTCGATGAGGTGGCTGGCGTTATGGGTGGCCATCTTCGCCATGCGGGGTCGGTCCGGCAATTCATCACTCACCACGATGAGGCGGGCGATTCCCATGTTCATCGCCACCCGGGCGGCGGCGCCGACGTTCTCCGGGTACTTGGGCGCCACCAGGACGATGGCCACCCGGCTGAGCAGTTCTTGCATGGTCTGCTGAATCGCGGCCTGCATGGGGCTCAGACCGGCAGGAAGTTGATGCGCCGGCGCCTGAGATCAACACTGGCCACCTTGACCCGCAGCAGGTCGCCCAACTGAAAGAGCCGGTTGGTGCGCTGGCCGATAAGGCGGTGGTGCTTGTCGTCCAACTGGTAGTAGTCGTCAACGAGATCGGTCATGGCCACGGCGCCGCTGATAAAGGTGTCCAAGAGCTCGACAAAGAGGCCGAAGCCGGCCACGCCGGAGATAATGCCCTCGAAGATTTCGCCGATGTGCTCGGCCATGAAGCGCGACTTCAGCTTGTCCACCACCTCGCGCTCAGCCTCCATGGCCTTGCGCTCCCGGTCCGAGAGGAAGAGGCCGGCCGCGGCCAGATCCATGTCCGGGTTTTTATCCCGCCCCCTTTTGTCGGACCTGGCCAGTTGCTGGGCCAGAACCCGGTGCACCACCAGGTCGGGATAGCGGCGGATGGGCGAGGTAAAATGGGTGTAAAATTCGGCGGCCAAGCCGAAATGTCCGCTGTTGTCCGGGGAATAGCGGGCCCGCTGCATGGCGCGCAGCAAAAGGTTGCTGATCAGATATTCGCGCGGCGTGCCGGCCACCATGGCCAGCACCTTGCCAAACCAGGCCGGGTCATGCTCGCCCTTCGGCATGCGCAACCCCAGGGTGGCGGTAAAAGTGGCGAACTCCTCCACCTTGGCAATGTCAGGTTCCTCGTGGATGCGGTAGAGGGTCGGGGCCTGGCGCATTGCCAGGGTCTCGGCCACCGCCTCGTTGGCGGCCAGCATGAACTCCTCGATGAGTTTGTGGGCCAGGTTGCGCTCCAGGCGGCGCACGGCCGCGATTTTACCCTGGTCGTCGATGACGATGGCGGCCTCTGGGATCTCAAAGCCGATGCTGCCGCGACTCATGCGGCGATTCTCCAGTTTGCCGGCCAGGGCGGCCATGCGCGTGAGATCCTTGGCGATGTCGGCGTAGGCCGCGAGCAAAGGTGCGTCCTTGTCCGCCACCATGGCCTTGACCTTGGTGTAGGTGAGGCGATGGCGGCTGTTGATGACGCTTTTGGTGAAACGCATCTCCTGGCGAACGCCCTTCCGGTCAAAGTCGATGATGGCGGTGAAGGCCAACCGGTCCTGGCCCGGCACCAGGCTGCACAGGTCGTTGGACAGCCGCTCGGGCAGCATGGGCACCACCTTGTTGGGGAAGTAGACGCTGGTCCCCCGCTGGTAGGCCTCATGGTCCAGGGCTGTGCCCGGCCGCACGTAATGGCCGACATCGGCGATGGAGACGTAGAGGCGCCATCCGCCCTTTTTTTCCTCAATCGCCACGGCGTCGTCAAAGTCGCGGGCCGTTTCGCCGTCAATGGTGACATGCGGCACTCCGCGCAGGTCAACACGGCCCGGCTCCAGCACGATGGCGGGGTCGAGTCCGGCCACCTCCGCCTCCACCTCACCGCTGAAACGGTGCGGCAACCCCAGGGAGCGGATGGTCATCTCGGTCTGCACCAGGAGGTCGGCCGGATCGCCCAGCACCTCGACCAGGCGGCCGGACAACTCCCTGCCGCCCGTGGCAAAATCACTGATCGCCACCACCACCGCGTCGCCGTCCCGAGCGTCGCCTCGGGCCACCCGAACCGTGAAGGGGTAGCGGTCGTCCTCCGGGGTGACCAGGCCGTAAGCGCGCGAGGTGGCGCCATAGATACCCACCAGTTGGGCCGCACCCCGCTCAAGCACCGCCACCACCCGGGCCTCCAGCCGGTCGCCGCGGCCGCCCTGGGTGACCCGTACCAGCACCCGGTCGTTGTGCATGGCCGAGGCCAGGTCGCGAGGCGAGACAAAGAGATCCTTGCCGCTCTTTGCGCCTGGCGGCGCGTCCAGCGGGGTGACGAAACCAAAGCCCTTGGGATGAACGGAGAGGGTGCCGTTAACGAGGCCCCCGCCCGGCGCCAGCCGATAAAGGGCGCCCGGGGTGCAGGTCAAGAGCCCCTGCCGGCAGAGGCTGGCAAGCAGGGTGGCCAGCATCTTCTGGTATTGGCGGGGAAGCTCAAGGCGTTTGCCGATCTCCGCCTGGGAGAGAGGGGCGAGATCTTCGCCCAGCAGCCGGAGCAGGGTATCCTCGTCCAGTCCGGGCAGGGCCGGGGCCGCGGCCGACCGCAAGCCATGGTGGCGGCCGGGACGCTGCCGCAAATGGCCGGATCGACGGTGGGCCTTGCTGTGGTTATGGCTTTTCCTGGGTGTCATCCGCTGCTCTCCGCGCAAATTTGGCCATCAGGGCAAAAAGTCCCGACGCGCCGGTGGTTTTTCTTAACAAAACCGCATATAGTACCAAATGGCATGTGGGGGCCAGCCGCCCACCCTGCCAGCATGAGGCAAAACCATTGATGGCGCAATCAAAAAAATTCGATATAGCCGGCTACTGCGAGTTGATGGCGCAGTATCTCGGGCCCCAGGAGGGAGAGGCCAAGCTTTTCTGGCAGGCCCTCTCCTTTGCGGTGGCCGCCCACCAGGACCAGAAACGCAAGTCGGGCGAAGTTTACGTAAGTCACCCCTGCGAGGTGGCCTTCATCCTGGTGAAGGATCTCGGGGTCCGCGACCCGGAAACCCTGGCCGCCGCCGTGTTGCACGACACGGTGGAGGACGTCTTCGACGTGACCCCGGAGGTCATTGCCGAGATCTTTGGCCAACGGGTGGCGGAGTTCGTGGAGGGGTGCACCAAGATCAGCAACTTCGAGGGCAGCCGGCAGGATTTCTACAAGACCGTACACCGGAAACTCTTCTCCGGCGCCGCCGCGCATGTGGAGGTCATGCTCATCAAGCTGGCCGACCGGCTCCACAACCTGCGCACCATGGACTCCATGCCCAAGCACAAGCGCCAGAAGATCGCCGACGAGACCCTGGACGTTTACGCACCCCTGGCCAAGGTCATGGGGCTGTATGGCATCAAGCGAGAGCTGTACGATCTTGCCCTCATGTTCAAATTTCCGCGCCAGAGCCACAAGGTGCTGGCCACCATCCAGCAGATGGCGGGCAGAGAGGAGCTGGCCGAGATCAGCAACACCCTGCAGCAGGCCCTGGACAAGGCGTGGATCACCGCCACGGTCGAGGCTTCCTGCAAGGGTCTGTGGGCCTACTACGATGTGGCCACTGGTCTGTTGGACCGCGAGATCAAAAGCCCGACCAATGTCATCATCACGGTAAACACGGCGCAGGACTGCTATAAGACCCTGGGTATCGTCAACCATCACTATCCGCCCATTCCCCGGACCATCCGTGATTTCATCGCCAACCCGAAGACCACCGGCTACCAGAGCCTGCACGCCCGGGCCAATATCCGGGGCAAGAACTATCTGTTCAAGATTCGCTCAAGGGAGATGCGACGGGCCGGACGCCTCGGCATGCTCGCCGACTGGTCGTCCAAGAAGCAGGCCGGGGCCAGTCTGGAACAGCACCTTCAGGAGATGTTCGACATCCTTGGGGCCGACGAGGGTCTCTCCTACCGCGAGATGATCGCCGCCAGCGGCAAGAAGGAGATCTACACCTACACGCCGAAGGGCGACCTCTTCTGTTTGCCGGCGCAGTCCATTATCCTGGACTTTGCCTTCAAGATCCATACCGATATCGGGCGGCGCTGCATCGCCGGCCGGGTCAACAAGGAAAGGGTGGGGCCAGAGCAGGTGCTGCGGGATGGCGACCAGGTGGAGATCCTTTTGCAGAAGGGTCCGGTGGAGTTCTCGCCCTCCATCCAGCAGCGTTGCCAGACCCCCAAGGCGCGAAGCGGCCTGGCCCGTATGTTCCGAGTGCGGCGCGAGGCCCTGTCCCGCGACATCGGACGCTCACTTGTACTGCAGGAGCTGAAACGCTACGGCATTGCCAAGGACGTGCTGGATAAGGCGGAGATGGCCGACCTGCTTCGCCATTTTCAGGTGGAGACCCTTGACGAACTCTTCATGAAAATCGGCGAGGATCGGCTGCGACTGCGGGAGCTTATCCAGGAAATCAAGAACAGCCTTTACGCGGGCCATGCCACCCTGCAGCCGCCGACCGGCGCCTTGAATCGCCTGCTGCTCTCCAGCCTCGATCCGGCCAGCATGAAGTTCTCGCGCTGTTGCAACCCGCTGCCCACGGAAAAGGGCCTCTTCGGCCTGTTGAGCGAACGGGGGCTTTCCGTGCACCGCCGGGAATGTGGCACCTTCAAGTCCCTGGGGGTACAACGCGAGGATGTGGTTGAACTCCGCTGGTTGCTGAAAAAGACGCTGCTGCTCAAGCCCCAGTCGCTGTTCGTGGCCGAGGCGACCCGCAACCGGCTGCTGATGATGCTAGCCGTGGCGCCCAACGACCTGCAGGTGCGGGAGATTGTCTCGCTCACCAGCCGGCCTTCACATCTGAACGACTGGGAAATAACCTTCCAGGTTCCGGATTTGCATGTGTTGAAAAATGCTCTGCAGCATTTTGCCAAGGCCGGCTTGCAGCACGAGTTTGTGCTGGATCTTTGATAGGTCCCATAGGTCCTATAAGTCCTATGGGACCTATAGCTTTACTCAAATCCGCATGGCGCCCATGGCCAGTTCCTCCAGGCCGTCGCGATTCTCGATGGTGATCATCGGCCCGTCCAGGGCGATGAAGCCCTCCCGGCTCATCTTGGCCAGGATGCGGGACATGGTCTCCGGAATGGTGCCCAGCAGGCTGGCCAACTGGGCCTTGGTGATGTTGAGCCGTAACTGGGCGCCCCCGCCCTGCTGGTCGGAAAGCAACAGCAGATGGGTTGCCAGGCGGCCGGGCACCTCCTTGAGGGAGAGGGATTCGATCATCTGGGCGAATTTCTTGAGCCGCATGGAGAGCACGGCCAACATATTCATGGCCAGAGCGGGCTCCGTGCCGATCAGCCTGACAAAGTTTTCCCTGGCAAAAAAGAACGCCCCGCCCTTTTCCATGGCCTCGGCCGCGGCCGGGAAACTCCGGCCGGTGAAGACCGCCACCTCGCCGAATGGTTCGCCAGGACCAAGCAGGTGCAAGATTTGCTCCTTGCCATCAAAGGAGAGTTTGAAGATTTTGAAGCGGCCCGACTGCACGAGATAAAAGCCAACGCCCGGGTCGCCCTCGGCAAAAACGCTCTGGCCCCGGTCAAATTTCTTGAGCACGGCGATTTGGGCCAGCTTTTCCAGATGCGCCTGATCCAGCCCCGCAAACAGGGGGGAGGCGGTCAGTTCTTGTATGCTCATGTATGCTCCTTCTAGGGGTTTAGGCTGTAGGCTGTAGGCTGTTAGTTTTTTCCTACAGCCTAAACTCCTACAGCCTACAGCCTAAACCCCTACAGTCTAAACAACCTTGTTCATCAACGGTGAAGGCGAGGGCAAAATCCCTCCAGAAGGTGGCGGCCACGGCGTGCCTGGCCCCGGAAGCACCCAGGGTGAGTATCAGCACCCACTGCCCCGCGGCTGGGCAATGAACCTCAACCAGTTCCATCGCCAGAAAGCCGGGCAACGCCTCTTTGACCACACCCTTGCGCACCGCTTCCTTGGCCGCCCACAGCAGGGTAAGCCCCTGTTCGGGCGAGGCTTGCGCGCCGGTAAGCCGGGTTACTTCTTCCTGTTCCCGAAGCAGGCAGAATCGCTCCCGGAGCTTTAAGGTTTTTGCTGAAATCCGCTGTAAATCGATGCCGCAGGGCGCCCCCATGACAGCCATGGCCACTGCCCAGCCATGGCTGTGGGAGATGGAGATCTGGGGTAGAAGGCGGGGCGACCCGGCCAGCAGGGTAAGAGCGGGGCGGCCCGCCGGCTGGTTAATCACGGCTATCTCTGGCCAGGCGGGCTCTGGCCCCGCGGCGGCCTGGCGCAGCACCCGGCAGGCGGCGTGCTTGGCCGCCAACCGGCCAGCCAGCCATTCCTGCCGGCGCTTGACCAAGGTCAAATCCCGCAGCCGCGCCAGTTCCGGCGGGCTCAGTCTAGCGGCAAGCTCGGCAACGACAGCGGGATGGTCCAGGCTGACGAGCGGCGAACGCGACACGGCCATGGGGTGCGCCACGCCAAGGCGATGTTGCCAGCCCGCCAGTTCCGGGGCGCTGAAATGGTCTTGGATTAAAGGCGTATGGGACATATGGAACCTATGGGACTTATGGGCGCACCATATGCCACCCCGTGCTTCACCTTTCACTTTTCACCTTTCACCTTTCACCAAAATATGCTTTTATTACGCTAAACTGCCAGTGTTACGCAATGGCTTCTTTTCAGCCTCCGAGGTCTTTCCGCTATGATCACGACACTGGACGTGGCTCTCATCCTGCTGGCCCTGCTGCTCGTCATCCGGGGCGCCTGGGTCGGCTTCGTTCGACAGATCGCCTTTCTGGCCGGGCTGGTTCTGGGCTTTCTCGCCGCCGGCCGTTTTTTCGAGCCTTTCTCCGCCTTTGTGCTGCCCTTTATTCACACCCCGCGCATCGCCTTCATGGTGACCTACGTCCTGCTCTTCACGGCCACCTATATCGCCACCATGCTCCTCGGCCTGGGGCTGAAACGGGTGGTGCAGATTGCCTTTCTTTCATGGTTCGACCGGTGCATGGGCGCCCTCTTCGGCCTGGGCAAGGCTTGTCTGCTGGCGATCCTCCTTTTTATCGCTGTCACCGCGCTCTTTTCTTCCACTCCACTCTTTCTCCAGCGCTCGCTTTTTTTCCCAGCGGTGAAAAGGAGCGCCGCCATCATGCTGCTTCTGATAAAGGATCCTGGCCTGCGGGAACGACTCCTGCCAAAACAACCGGCCATTCCAGCCATGGAAACTCATTGATCTCAATACTTTTTTTGTTGCAAGGATTTGGCCCCGGCGGTATTACTACAAGCTCGATGTGGAAAGGTGGGAAAGATCGGCACGCCGCAAGGCAAATTGACATTCTCCCCGCCCGATCCACGGCGGGTAGGGTAACGCCGGGGCGGGCCTAAAACTATTGGGTATGTCATGATAAAAAGGTTGCCAATACCAAAACTCCAGCAGCTCCCGCAA
>DYDL01000428.1 GCA_020717925.1 Desulfocapsa sp. | reverse complement strand
TCCACCGACCCGCTGGTGATCGCCTGCGCCAAAGGCGCGGTGCGGGTCGAGGCCGGGCAGTTGGAGGGCGGGGTCTTTGTCAACGGCGCCCAGCTCGCCAGCGAGCTAAACCTGGTGGCCGGCATGCGCTTCGGTCCGCGGGCCGCGGCAGAGGTCGAGGAGCGCCGCAAGAAACAAGTACTCATCCTCGGGGTGGACGGCTTCATCGGCAACCACTTAAGCGAAAGGCTGCTCGACAGCGGCCGCTACGAGGTGCACGGCATGGACCTCGGCGCCACCTCCATCGGTCGCCATCTCGGCCGGCCCGGCTTTCACTTCCGCGAGGGCGACATTTCCATTCAACGCGAATGGATCGAGTACCATGTCCGCAAGTGCGACATCATCCTGCCGCTGGTGGCCATCGCCACCCCGGCCGAATACGTTAAGCGCCCCTTGAAGGTCTTTGAGCTCGACTTCGAGGAGAACCTGCGCATCGTCCGTTACTGCGCCAAATACAAGAAGCGCATCATCTTCCCCTCCACCTCCGAGGTCTACGGTATGTGCGCCGACCCGGAATTTGACGAGGAAAACTCCAACTGCGTGCTTGGTCCGATCCGTAAGCAACGCTGGATCTACTCTTGCAGCAAGCAGCTCATGGACCGGGTGATCTGGGCCTATGGCGCCACCGAGGGGTTGGCCTTCACCCTGATCAGGCCCTTCAACTGGGTGGGGCCGCGGCTCGACAGCCTCGCCTCGGCCCGGGTGGGCAGCTCGCGGGTGATTACCCAGCTCATCTTGAACCTGGTGGAGGGCACCCCCATCCGGTTGGTGGACGGCGGCTCCCAAAAGCGCTGCTTTACCGACGTGAAAGACGGGGTCGAGTGCCTCTACCGCATTATCGAGAACAAGGACAACGCTTGCAACGGTAAGATCTTCAACATCGGCAACCCGCACAACGAGGCCTCGATCGCCGAACTGGCAGACATCCTGGTCGAGAAGTTCAACCGCCACCCGCTGCGCGACAAGTTCCCGCCCTTTGCCGGTATCCGGCCCGTTGAGGCCCGCGCCTTCTACGGCTCCGGCTACCAGGATGTCCTGCACCGTCTGCCCTCCATCCGCCAGGCCCGCGCCATCCTGGGCTGGGAGCCGACCGTTACCCTCGATCAAATGGTGGAAGAGACCCTGGACTATTTCCTGCGCCACGAGATCGGCCAGGCCGAACTGTGAGCATGGCCCCGACAGTCGTTGGTCTACGCATCGACGTCGACACCTTGCGCGGCACCCGTTTGGGGGTGCCTGCCCTGGTTCGCCTGCTTCACCAGGCCAACATCCAGGCCAGCTTCTTTTTCTCGGTAGGGCCGGACAACATGGGACGCCACCTCTGGCGGCTGCTGCGGCCGACCTTTCT
>DYDL01000148.1:3844-7892 GCA_020717925.1 Desulfocapsa sp. | reverse complement strand
TTTTGATTCAGGCGTGGGCGGCATGACAGTGGCCCGTGCCATTGAGCAGCTCCTCCCCAGCTACGATCTTCTTTATTTTGGTGATCTGGCCAGGACGCCCTATGGTTCCAAGAGTCCGGATACCATCATCCGCTATGCCCGCCAGAACACCGAATTCCTGGTTGCCCAGGGCGCCCGGCTGGTGATTGTGGCCTGCAATTCAGCGGCCAGTGTGGCCTCGGAGACCCTGGCGCGGGAATTCGCTCAGCCGCTGTTCGAGGTGATCACCCCGGCGGTCGAGCGTGCGGTGGCCGCCACGAGAAGCGGTCGCATCGGCGTTATCGGCACCCGGGCCACGGTGCGCAGTGGCATTTACGAACGCAAGATCGGGGCGGCCGACGAGCGCTGCAGAGTTTACTCCCAGGCCTGTCCTTTGCTCGTGCCGCTGGTGGAGGAGGGGTGGATGGACAGGCCGGAGACAAAGATGATCCTGCGCCGCTACCTCGCGCCGCTCAAGGATCAGCAGATCGACACCCTGGTGCTGGGCTGCACCCATTACCCGCTCTTGCGCCCTCTTATTCAGACTCGCATTGGCCGCCGGGTTACGGTGATTGACTCGTCTCAGGCCGTGGCCAGTCGCTTGCAGGAGTATCTGGACAGCCATCCTGATTTGGCCCAGTCGCTTTCCAAGACTGGTCGGCATCGCCATTACGTCTCGGATGTGACCCCGGCCGCCCAGGAGACCGCCAACCAGATTTTTCAGCGCCGGGTGGAGTTGATCAAGGTTGCGGATTTCGGTTAAAAGAAGGTAGCTGTACAGGCGGACAGTCTGAAGGTGTTTAGCCTTTTAGGCTGGAAACAGACACAGTTATTAACAGGCTACAGTCTAAACAAGCCTGGGTAGTAACAAAAAGAAGTTTACACCACAAGGGTATAAGTTTCGTACGAGCAGACAAGCTGCTCAACTCAGCTTTAAGGGAATGGGAATGCGGATTTCAAGAAGGTGTCGGCAGTTCAGTAGCATCATGGTTGCAATAGCGGCCCTGCTTTGCCTCGGGCCGCGGCCGGCATGGAGCGTAACCCTATCCCTGGAGGAAATCGCCGCCCGGCTCCAGAAAACCTATGAGGCTACCTCCAGTTTTTCAGCCGATTTTTCCCAGACTACCACCATTGAGTTCAACCAACGCACGCGTCAGGCCAGCGGTGTGGTCGTCATCGAGAAGGGCGGTCGCATGCGCTGGGACTACCAGGCGCCGGATAAACAGATGCTGGTCTGCGACGGTCACCTCTTCTCCATGTATGTGGCCAAGGACAAGCAGATGATCGTCAGCGACGCCAAAAACTATCTTGAGTCGGACATCACCTATGCCTTTCTCTCCGGCAGCGGCAACATTGACCGGGATTTTACCATGGAAAGGCATGAGGGTACGGAGGACACTGGTGTTGCCCATCACCTGCGGCTTACCCCCAGGAAGGCGCATCCTCAGGTCAATTACCTTGATGTGTGGGTGAATGGCGTTACCTTTCTCATCGAACGCCTCAGGATCGTCGATCATTTCGGCAGCATAACCGACCTCTCCTTTACCAACATCAAGGTGAACGTCTCCCGACCGGCCGACTATTTCACCTATACCCCGCCGCCGGGTACCGAGGTCATCAGGCCGTGAAGAAGAGCTCAAGGCTGAAAGCTGAAGGCTCAAAGCCTACAGGAAGGGGCAACGGGGCGGAGTCATGAGTGATCATCAGGACGCCCATGGTGGCAACATTCTAGCCACGGCCAGGCAGTTGGGCTGCGCGGTGGACGAACTTGTCGACATGAGCAGCAACCTTACCCCGCTGGGCATGGTGCCCGGGCTGACCGAGGCCCTGGCCGCCGGTCTAGGAGAGATCCGTTTTCTGCCGGAGAGCGGCAGTGAGACGCTGGTGGCGCGCTTTGCCGCCAGGCACGGCCTGCGGCCCGCCCAGGTGCTGGCCGGCAATGGGACCACCGAGTTCATCCATGGCCTGCCGGCTGCCTTGGGAATGCGGCGGGCGCTCATCGTAACGCCCACCTATTCCGATTACCAGGTCGCCAGCCAGTTGGCAGGTATGGCGGTGGCGAATTTTCCGCTCCGGCCGGAGGAGGGCTTTGGCCTGGACTTGGCGCAACTGTCCGCGCAACTGACCGGTGGTGAGCTGGTTTTCATCTGCAACCCAAACAACCCCACCGGCGGCCTGGTAAGTTCGGCGGCGTTGCACCAACTGGCCCGGCAACATCCGGATACCGTCTTTCTGGTCGATGAGTCCTACCTGCCCTTTGTGCGCGAGCCCTCTCTGGCGACCTTCCCCTTGCTGGCGAACCTCTTTGTGATAGGGTCTTTTTCCAAGGTCTATGGTATCCCTGGCCTGCGACTCGGGTTTCTCATTTCCTCGGAGGATGGTTTGCAAAGGCTTGCCGTGCGGAGCAAACCTTGGGGGGTCAACCGACTGGCCCAACTGGCCGGCGAGTTTCTCATCCAGCACGGCGATGGCTATGTTGAGGAGACGATCCGCTTTGTGGAGCAGCACCGGCCCGCCTTTGTCCAGGGTCTGGCGACGTTGCCTGGTGTCGAGGTAGTGCCAGGGGTATCCCACTTCATTCTCTGTGTGCTGCATGGCGCCCAGCGGGCTGGCGAGTTACGGGAAAAGATGCTGGCCCGCGGGATAATGATTCGCGACTGCTCCAACTTCAGCGGTCTGGATGATCGTTATTTTCGGGTTTCCATGCAGTCCGTGACCAAAAACGGGCAATGTCTGGCCGCGTTAGCCGATATTTTGCAAACTTGATCGGCAATAGCCGGTGTTCCTCGTTTTTTAACTTTCACCTCGGCCAGCCCGGTCGGGCTTGACTCGAAACAAGGTGCCAACATGACGGATCAGAAGAACAACCCGGAAGATAAGTTCGGTGCGACCATGGATGATCAGGCGGACAGCACCGCCAGTTTTGCCGATCTGCTGGCGCAACAGGAGGAGGGGCCGGGTCGGTTCGAGCCGGGTCAGCAGGTTGAAGCAACGGTGGTGCGAATCAGCAAGGATTGGATTTTCCTCGACCTCGGCGGCAAGAGCGAGGGCAGCCTGAGCAAGGGCGAACTGGTCGACAAGGATGGCCAGCTCGCGGTCAAGGAGGGCGATCGGCTGCGCGCCTATTTCCTCTCAGCCAACCGCAACGAGATGCTGTTCACCACCCGCATGGGCGGATCGGCGGCCCGTGCCCACCTCGAAGAGGCCTTCCGGGCCGGCATTCCGATGGAGGGGTTTGTGGAGAAGGAGGTCAAGGGCGGTTACGAGGTCAAGATTGCCGGCAACCAGCGCGCCTTTTGTCCATTTTCCCAGACCGGCCTGCGCCGGGAGCAGTCCGACGAAGGCTTTGTCGGCTCCCATCATACCTTCCGGATTACGGAGTTTGGCGAGAAGGGCCGCAATATTCTGGTGTCCCGCCGGGCCGTGCTGGAGGAAGAAGCACGCCAGCAAAAGGAGGAACTGCGGCACACCCTTGAACTGGGCCAGATCGTGGCCGGCACGGTTACCAGGGTACTTGATTTTGGCGCCTTTGTTGACATCGGCGGAATTGAAGGACTCTTGCCTATCTCCGAGATCGGCTGGAGCAGGGTTGAAGACATCCGGGCCGCCCTGCACGAGGGGCAGCAACTGCGGGTGGTGATCAAAAAGCTAGACTGGGACGCGGACCGTTTTTCCTTCTCCCTCAAGGATACCCTGGCCGATCCGTGGGAGCAGGCGATTGCCCGGTTTCCAGTGGGTTCGGCCCATACTGGCACCGTGGCGCGACTTACCGCCTTTGGCGCCTTTGTCACCCTGGCCGAGGGTATCGATGGCCTGCTGCATATCTCGCAACTGGGACGGGGCAAGCGCATCAATCATCCCCGTGAGGCAGTGGAAGAGGGGCAGGCCCTGGAGGTGATCGTGGAGGGTGTTGACCCGGAGAAGCGGCGGCTTTCGCTTGCCTTGCCCGGCGTGGCGGCGCCGGCCGGCAGCAAGGACAAGGAGGGTGCGGCCCCTGAGGATGATTACCGGCAGTATGTAAAAAAGAGCG
>DYDL01000148.1:0-3599 GCA_020717925.1 Desulfocapsa sp. | reverse complement strand
GCGAGAGGCTGATTTTTCCCTGTTTTAGTTCATCCTGCAACGCCAGAACCTTGGCGGTCATCTTCTGGTGTTTGTCATGGTGTGACTCGTAATCCGGGTAGCCATGCGTTTTCATCAGGTTCTCTTCATTGGCAAAATGAGACACGGTATAGTCGGCGAGTTCTTGAAGGATTTTATCAAGAATTTGTCTAGCTTGCCTTGCAATCATGGCTTCGTGGAGCGCATTCATCATATCGACAAGTTTTTTGTGCTGCTGGTCTATTGCCCCAATGTTAACACTGTAATCGTCTTTCCATGTAAATAAAGCCATTGCATCCTCCTTGTTTTGAGTCATGGACAGGCATGCTCCATGCCGTCTTGCATGATTGTCCAGTCTCTGAAAAGTAGAATAAATATGAGAAGTAAGTTAACTTGACTTCTAATAAATGTCAAATCATCATGGTCGGTCGCAAACTCAAGCAGGTACAGCCGGCATGGGGTGCGGGTATTCAGGCGGGGTTGGCGAACACCCCGCACTGCCGGACCCTTTCAAAGAAGACAATCCCGGCGGCCACCGAGGCGTTTAGAGAGTCCAGGCTGCCTTGCATGGGGATGGATACCAGGAAGTCGCAGTGCTCCCGTACCAGGGGGCGCACGCCCTTGCCTTCGCCGCCGATGACCAGGCAGACCGAGCCTTTCAGGTCCACCTCGTAGATGGTCTGGGGCGCCTGGCCGTCGGTGCCGAAAATCCAGAAACCGGCCTCCTTAACTTGTTCCAAGGCGCGGGCCAGGTTGGTTACCCGGCAGATATCAACGTGGGACACGGCGCCCGCCGAGGCCTTGACCGCCGTGCCGGAGAGCGGCGCGGTGCGGTCGCGCGGCAGGATGATGCCAACGGCGCCGGCGGCAACGGCCGAGCGGATGATGGCGCCCAGATTGTGCGGATCCTGGATGGAGTCCAGGGCGACGAGGAGCGGCGCGTTACGGCCGCGTATTCTAAGCAGCAGTTCTTCCAGGGCCAGGGTTGGCAGGGGCGCGAGCCGCGCCATGACGCCCTGGTGGATAACCGCCTGGCCTCGGGCCGGATCCGGCAGGCGGGCGGCGAAACGGATGGGCCGGCGTTTTTCCCGGGCCAGGTCGAGCACAGCCTGGGTCTTGCCGCCGGCCTTGGTTTCCTGGACGACGATTTCCAGCACCCCCTCGGGCCGGAGCCGCAGGGCTTCAAGAACGGGATGGATACCGTAGATGATTTCCGAGTCAACAACGGTCATGGCGTTCCGGTTGGGCTGTCAGTCGGCGGCTGGTCATGCGTTGCGCCTTGCGGGTTGATGGGGGTGCCGTCGGCGTTCCGTCTCGTGCGGCTGCGCTCGGCGATAATGATGGCCCGGATGGTATCCGCGGCCCGTTCGATCATATCGTTCACCACCACGAAATCATAGAGGTCCATGCTGGCCATCTCTCTCTTGGCGTTGGCCAGTCTAAGGGCGATGACCTCGGCTGTGTCGGTGCCGCGACCTGTGAGCCGGCGTTCCAACTCCGCCATGTCTGGTGGTGCGATGAACAGCAGCCAGGTATGTTCCACCCTGGCCTCCCGAACCTGCCTGGCGCCCTGCACGTCGATGTCCAGCAGGATATCCAGGCCCTGGGCCATCGCATGTTCGACCTGGGCGCGGCCGGTGCCGTAGAGGTTACCATGCACCTCGGCCCATTCCAGGAAACCACCAGCACTTTGCAGGCGCAAAAATTCGTCATGAGAGACGAAATGGTAGTCCCGGCCGTCTATCTCGCCGGGTCGCTTGGGCCGGGTGGTGTGGGACACGGAAAAGGCCAGTCCGGACAGATTTTGCAGCACCATCTTCAACAGGGTGGTTTTGCCGGCCCCGGACGGGGCGGAGATGACGAAAAGGCTGCCGTAGCTCATTCGCCTTGCTCGTCTTCGTCGCGCGGCAGCCCGGTCGGCGGGCTGAAGCGCAGGGTAATGGTTTCCGGCTGCACCGAGGAGAGGATAATGTGGTTGCTGTCCAAGATGATGATGGAACGGGTGCGTCTCCCCTCGGTAACGTCGATCAGCCGTTTCTGGCCGCGAGCCTCGTCCTTGAGCTTCTTCATGGGCGAGGATTTCGGGTTGACCACGGCCAGCACCCGGCTTGCCACCACCGAGTTACCAAAACCGATGTTGATCATTCTCTGGTCCATGATGTTTCCTTCGGAAATGCGATCAGCGTTCAGCTTGAAGCAAGAGCGTGCAATTGTTAGCATCTGACCGCTTCTTGTTGTCTGGTTGGCCCTGTGTTGGGCGGTTACTGTATCTTTCTCCGTGTCTCGTGCAGTTCAAGAAGGAAATAGACAAGGCTGGCTAATATGTGCACGTCGTTGTTTGACAGTCATAACTGGTTCAAGGTTGCAATATGTTTTGTCAAGTGAATAGTTGGCCTGATTATCCTGGAGTGCGGCCAATATTGCTTGGATCGCCATTTCGCTATATCCGTCGAGAAATCGAAATATCGACGAAATAAGGTACTCATGTTTATCCTCGAACGTCAGCCAATGCCTGTTAATGGATTCAGCAACAAATCCTGTAGTATTGGAACCGCCGAATATGTCCAGCACGACATCCCCCTCATCGGTAAGCATCTTGATAAAAAAGGCTGGTAATTCCGAAGGGAATCTTGCCGGGTGACGTTCTATGCCAAACGCTTTGCATAGCCTGAGATAGTTTGAATTACTTTCGGTATTTGGTATGGACAATAAATTGGATGGGAGAGACCCTCCGTTGTCTTTGCCAAAACTGGCGCTTATATCATGACCCGAAGGGCGTTTCTTGGGCTTATAAAAATTTTCGGGGTCTTCGATCAGCTTTTTCATCCGGTCTGAATAGGGGGCCAACACCTTACGGACGTCAGCCTTTGGGAACTCTGTTTTGCTGAACCACCAAACCGTGTTTACCGAATCTTTTGCGCGGATTTTTCGCTTGTTTACCCACTCAATCGGAGATGGAAGCTTTGCCGGATTAAACCAGTAAAAGTCTTCGGCAAGATGAAAGCCTATCTCGTCACAAAAGGACAATAGCACCCGAAAGTTATATAGGGAACGGGATGGCATACCCGATCTGTAGGCGCCACCTAAATCTAGAACAAAGCTACCGCTTTCCCTGAGTACCCGAAACACCTCTTTGCCGAATGGCTTAATCCAGTTGACATATTCCGTTTCTTCGACGTTTCCGTACGTTTTCTGACGTCTTAAAGCAAACGGAGGAGAAGTCATTACAAGATCAATGCTATTGTCCGGTAACTCTGCTAGTAATTCAAGAGAATCTCCGACATATGCTTGCCCTTTTTGGGTGCAATAAAGAGGGATTCTTTGCATTTCAATATTCCTTTAGATTGTGGACCCAACTATCAACAATTTGCCACAGGACGCTTGCGGCAAAATAAACTTCCGGGTCTGCTTTACAAATGGCTTCAACATCACCTTGAACGAACTTGTCTTTTCCATAGCCTGCAATATAACTGATCCATTTCCTTAGGTTCTCATCCGCCCCATCGATCATGTCTGATAGTTTGAATTGGCCGGTTCTGGCAAGCACCCAGGACAGGCCATCGCGCTTTGCCGGGTCACCG
>DYDL01000011.1:6632-31895 GCA_020717925.1 Desulfocapsa sp. | reverse complement strand
GCTCACCTTTCTCGACGACACCCCGGAGGTCGGTCTGGCCGCTCCCCGCATCGTGGGCGCCGATGGCCGGACCGAGCCGACCATGCGCCGCTTTCCCACTTTTTTGAGCCTGCTGGCCACCGTATCGGCCATTGGTCGAGAGTGGCCGGGGCAGCGCTGGCGCGACCGTCATTCGTACGCGGAAAAGGATCTGACCCTGAGCGCCGAGGTTGATTGGCTGCACTGGGCCGCGTTAATCATGCGCGCCGAGATGCTTGAGGAAGTCGGCCTGCTGGACGAAGCCTATGGCGAGCACTACGCGGACATGGATTTATGCTGGCGGGCCCGCCGGGCTGGCTGGCATGTCCATTTCATGGCCCAGGCCATGGCGGAAAGGTTGGCGGATGTTGTCCCGGGCGTCATCGTTCCGAAGGCGCCGCCACTTCCGTCAGCCCTGGTCTGGTTTTTCTGGCGGAAGTTATCAGCTAAGCAAGGTTAACTTCTTTTCTTGCTTGGCCTGTTCAGTCCAGGGTGTAGTTGATAGGTACGATGATGGTGGCTCGTACCGGTGGGTTTGGGAATGGGGCGATTTGCTTGATGGTATCGACGGCGTTTTTGTCTAGGAGCGCAACGCCAGAGCTCTTTGCTATCCGGATGTCTTCCACCAGCCCGTCCAGACAGATCACGAAGGAGACGAGCACCTTGCCCTGCCAGCCGTTTTTGCGGGCCAGCGTCGGGTAGGTCATGTTTTTGCGGATTGCCTCCTTGATGAAGTTGAAGTTTTCCTTTATCCAGAGTTCCGCAACGGTACTCGTGTTGCTGTTACCGTTTGCCACGGTTGCGGTCGGCGCCCCGTCTTCTTCACGCGCCATTGTTGGCTGGGCGGCGAAAGAATTCTTTTCCGTTGCCTCGCTTGCAGGTGGTATTGCCTCCTGTTTGACCTCCGTCACCGTTGCCGGGGAAGGGTGCTGCACCACCTCCGACATCGGCGCTACTTTGGTTTTTACGACTTTTTTGGGTGGCTGGGGTTGAACAACTTCCTGCCGCGCAATTGGTGGCGCGGCGGGAACGATTGTTGCCACCGCTGCTTGCGGAGCCGGGGTTGCGGGCTGGGCGGCCAGGATGGAGAGATCAATGATAACCGCCGGCGGCGCCCCCGGCGCCAGCCGGATAAGAGAGAAAAGCAGGAGGCCGAAGGCACCGTGTGCCAGTATCGAGGTCGAGAAGCCGACGGTCTGCATTCTCACGGGGGGAGTACCTCGGTCTGTAAGCTCACGGTGGTGAAGCCCAGGTTCTTGATCCGGTCGAGGACATCGACAAAGTTCTGGAGCGCGATTTCGTGGTCGGCCCTGATGAGGATCGGTGTCTCCTTCGTGGTGGCGGCCAGCACCGTGCCGAGACCTGCGAGAGTTGTCGGCTCCGTTGCCAGAAAAATGGTGCCGGCCCGGTCGATGGTTACGGTGAGTGGCTTCTTCACCTGGCTGGCCGCGGCCGTGGCCTGAGGCAGGGAAACCTTGATAGCGCCAACGGCGATGAAGGTCGAGGTGGTGAGGACGATGGTGAGGAGAACAAGCATCACATCCACCAGGGGGATGACGTTCATGCTTTCGAAGCCGCGTTCATCCATGGTGGATATCCCATTCGAGAAGAAGCACCTTCACCCGTCGCAGCAGCAGGTTGTAGCAAATCACCGCCGGGATGGCGACCAGCAGCCCCACTGCGGTCACCTTGAGTGCCAGGGCCAGCCCAATCATGATCTTATTGGCATCGGTCATGCCGTCGCGGCCCATGGTGTAGAAGGTGAGCATGATGCCCATGACCGTGCCGAGCAGTCCGATATAGGGGGCGTTGCTGCCTATGATGGCGATGAGATGCAGCTTGTGGGTCAGGGTCAGTTCGAGCGCCTTGCGGTTCGCGAACTCTTCGACCAGCACTTGGCGGTAGACCAGAAAACGCTCGATGGCGATCCCCATGCCCACAAGGCTCATGACCACGAGCAGGCCGATCACCCCGAAATCGATTGTCGGTTTTAACCACTCCATGGCATCATATCTCCAGTAGCAGCCTCACGTCCAGGCTTATCAGCGGTGACAGTAATTCGTTTGTTGAGGTTCGGCAAGGCCAGGAGAGCGCCAAGGGAAAGCAGCCGACTCCTTCTAGCGATGGTACCAATAGTGGAACCTTTTAGGGAAGTCAATTGCTTTTCTGTCTTCGTGGCAGGTGGATGGCTGAGGCGAACTGGAACGGCGGATTATCAATCACTGATACCGCATGTGGGGAGCGACTTAAGTCACGAAACGATGCGTCGGCATGCAAACCGCAACCGAAGTCGCTCCCACTTTGACATTACGGGAATTGTCGAATCCCTTAGAACTGGTAGTTCACACCGGCATAGAGCGAACGACCCATGCCCGGAACCGGCGTACCCCAAGGCACTCCATTGGTACTCATGGTCATGCCCTGGCCGACATAGGCGCCGCCCAACGGGTAGTCGTAGAACTTGTCGAACAGGTTCTCGACGCCGAAATCAAGCCGGACCCGCTTCCACGCGTAACTGGCCCGCAGATTGACCAAACCGTAACCAGAGGTCTCCATCTCTTGGCGGACGTCGGAGACATCCTTCTTTTTGCTCACCAGTTGCAGTTCAATGCTGTTGCTTAAACCGCCATTTTTTTGCGATAAAGCAAATTTCGCATGCAGCGGCATGATGTTGTAAAGGTCGTCGCCAGTGTCCCGGTTCGTACCCCGTACATGGTTCACCAGGCCGGAGGCGGTGAAAACACCCCAGCCCTCCGTCCTTGCCAAAAGGAGGTGGCCTGAGAGGTCGACGCCGTATAGCTTGGCGGCCTGATTGGCATATTGCAGTTGTACGAACTTTTCGGTGGCCGTATTGTTCGCCGCGCCACCGCAGAGCGAGTTCATTCCCGTGCCGCTGCCGGTACAACGGACGGCATCAATGAAGTCGTCAACATAGGAAACGAACGGCGTGGCCTTAAGCCCCCAGTCCCCGCCAGCATCGTGCCAGTCGGCGGTGGCGCTCAGCGTGTTGGCGACTTCGGGGTTCAGATCGATGTCGCCGAGATAGCCATTGCCGTCGCCGACAAAATTGTTCATGATCAAAGCCATGCTGTTCTGGGACCAGGAGTAGCGCTCGTAGAGATTGGGCGATCTGGTTTTTCTGGCAAAGCCGATTTCGAATGTCTTGGAGGCATCAGGGGAGAAGCGGGCCAGGGCAGTCACGTCCTGGTTGTCGTCGGTGCGCTTGCGGTCGCGGGCGTTGAAGGCCGCGGCCGCTACGGCATAACCCGCCATTACGTTGTTGTAGCCTTGCACCGGGCCCGCATCCATGGTTACCTGCTCGGCACGGGCGCCGAGCAGCGTCAGCCACTGGCTGGTCCAGCGTGCCTCCCAATCAGCGAAGAGACACAGCCGGTCACGCTTGCCATCGTTGATATTCCAGAAGGTGTTCGGCGCCATTCCGCCCATGGTATAGCCTGGCGGCAACACCGCGGGGGATGGTGGCCACCAGTCGTCCAGCCGGTATTGTTGCAACTCGCTGCCCACGGTCAGGTTATCCCGCCCAGAAAGCGAAATATCCGCCTTGATCTGGCCGCCACGGTTTTCGCCCTCGGTCTCCATGGGCATGCCCGGCGCAAAAAACGTCGCGGCGCTGCCATAGAGAAACTGCTTGTCGTCCGCGAAATCCATCTTGTGCCGGGTTTTCTCGTGATAGGCACGCGCGTCCAGCGTCCCCCAAGCGAATTGGTCGTTGTAGTGCAGATTCTCCTGCAGGGTGTCGTTGTCGGTCATATCCATGCGTTGGTTTGGGAAGCCTTCATAAGGAATGTCCTGCAGGCCTACCTTTAGCTCCACGAGTCGCGTGCCTTGGCGCAGCGCGGCGGCTATGGCATGGTTCATGGCTTTGTAGCGCGACGAGCCCACCTCGTCACCGTCCAGCCAGCCCCGGTCCGAAGCCGCCGGGCCGGCGGCCTTGAAATCATCGCCCGCCTTGTAGTTTCCCGACTGGGTAGAGGATCCGTCATAGGTCAGGCTGTAACTTTCGGTGGCAACCGTGGCCGACAGATTGCCGCCAAAAGCATCACCATTGCTGCGGTAAAAGGTTCCGATATTGCCATTGGTTAAGACCCCTTCGCCGGGTTTGGCAAATTCGGGCGGCGCGGAGTTGACGATGATCGTGCCGCCCAGGCTGTCGCCGCCGACACTGGCGGGCGTAATGCCGGCCAATACCGCGACGGTGCCTACCTTGGTCGGGTCGATATAGGAGAGCGGGGAATTCATGTGATTGGGACAGGCGGCGATAAGCCCCACCCCATCCACCTGGACGCGCAACCGGTCATCGGCGAGGCCATGAACGACCGGCAGGCTGGAAATGCCGCCAGCACCGTAGAAGCTGACCCCTGGTATGTCCTTGAGGAGAGTGGCGGTATCACTGGTGGCGGCGCGCATCGGCGCGATCTGTGTGGCATTAATGGTGGTTGCGCCGCTCCCTGCATCCTGAATTTTGGTGTCGGAGACCACCACATCATCCAATACATAGGATTTGTTTGCGTTGTCGTCGCTATTGGAACCGGAACCGTCCGCCTTGGCCGTGAGTCCGACCAACAGCCAGGCAACGCCAGCCAGGCAGAGCGCCGCAGGCAATCTTTTCCGCATTGTGTTAACTAACTTCCTCTCCTCAACCATGAAATATCCTCCTTGCAAATTGTAATTTTCAGGGGAGCGGCAGCACACCGCAAGGCTCCCCTGACCGAAAAAATGAACCGGCCCACACGGACTAGACAATTTGTGCTTCAGTCATGCGAGCAAGTTTGTCCATTGCGATTTCCTGGTGGCAGGCTGTGTTTCTTGGATGCGGCCGGTGCCGGCGGCGCACTTGTCGTTCATTGTAAAATTTTTGGCGTGTCCGTACTCGTCGAAGAGGAAGAGAATGATCCGCGGATCATGGCCACTGATATTGACGCTGGTGCGCACCGCCTGGTGCTCGCCGTTCGGGTGGGCGGCCTACGCATTGGCGTGATTTCGTTTGGCAAAGGTAGCCCCGCAACATTAACAAGGCGGATGCCTACCACTTTGTGTAATAAATATCACAAACTGAGTTTTGTGGACATGCGACAAATTGTCGCATTTGGTTGAAGGATAGGCGGGGTAGTTACTCGCACCAGGGGGATGGAGTTAATTCGCAGGGGGGCAGCGTCCCTGCGGTCTCTTGCCTGGGCAGGGGTAACTTCATGGTGGCCGGGGGAAGGATGGTCTGCCTGCTCGTGACGAAATATCTTGCAATATTTGCCTGCCAGCTATAAGTTATGCGCATGTATTATGCGTATAAGGAGTGCGTCATGCAACTTAATTTTTTCGACCCCGGTGCGCCTAAAAAGCCCACTAATCTAAGCATTAACAGTGATCTCCTGCGGCAAGCCAAGGAGCATCACATCAACCTCTCGCAAGCATTAGAGTTACGTCTTGCCGAAATATTACGGGAAGAGAGGCGTCAGAACTGGCAGGAGGAAAATAGAGAGGCTATTGAAGAATATAATCGACGCATTGCAGCTCGTGGAGTTTTCAGTGACGGACTGAGGCAATTCTAATGGCTCAATTCGATGTTTATGTGAATCAAAATTCTGAAACAAAAGTAACAATCCCCTATCTGCTTGACGTGCAGGCCGATCTGTTGAGTAATCTGGCAACCCGTGTGGTTGTTCCCCTCATTACAGCTTCCGCCATGGACAAGTCAGCAAAACATTTAAACCCTCATTTCGCTGTAAAACGAACCAAGGTGATAATGTCAACAGCGGAATTGGCCGGGGTAACGCTAAGCGCTATTGGCGTTAAAGTGTGCTCACTCAAGGAACATCGCAACGAGATTATCGCCGCTCTCGATTTTTTGATCACCGGTTTTTGAAAATTTGGTGGCATTTCGTTGCGGTCATCATGCGGTTTTTGCGGGGCCATCAAAATTGGTTGTCAATTATCTTCTTGGTGAGGGGGAAAAGGGTCTGAAAAAAATGGAAATCCTTTTGCAGGTAATGGGGACCGAATCTGAGCTGAATCAACGCTACCCGTTGCAGCAGAGTCCCGAGCAGTGCATGACAAAGGATTGCCAGAAACAGGTTGGGGGTGGCGTAACTTACCCACGCCACGGCAAAACCGACCACAAAAGAAATGCACATGGACTGCGGATTGGGCGCGTGCAGCAAAAACAAGATGGCGGCGGCAACCGCGCTGAGTTGCAAGCGCTTGGCCACCACCTGATTTTGGCTATCATCCTGCCACAGCAGAGTGCGCAACCTCAGCAACAGCCAGCCGATAAAGAACAGTTGCTGCGCCATGGCGCTGCAAAGGTAGAAGGCCAGCTTCAAAAAAAAGGCATTCCAGTTGATATGGGCAATCCGCGCAGGCTGGAGCAGGAGCGTAACCCCGACGATGACCACGGCCCCGCAGACAGTTACGGTGCCATATCCGCGCAGTGCTGATTTAAAGTTATCAGTACGGATAAAAAGGCGGTTCCAGCCGCCTAAGCCCCGGCTGGCCAGCGTGTCCTTGAAAATAAGACATGGCGAAATGCAGGTCAGATAAAGCAGGGAAAACGCAAAAAACAGAATGATAAAAGCCCGATAGCGCGCAATGAGTTCCTGGCTGCCAGGCGCATACCAGGTAAACAGGAAAAAGCCGGCAAGCACAAGCGCAATTTCAAGGGCGGCCTTGAGCCTTTCATTCATTGGGAATCCTCGCGCCAAGTTCCGTATTCCGCATCCTGTATGAGATAGTCTAACTTACTGCCTGGGCAAGATATCCATCCCAAAACAGCAAACGCCATGCGGCTTGCGTACGACAGGCCAGCATGGCCATAACAGCCTCTTCCCATATATCGCAACTTCCATGCAGGGTCAAATTGTATCTCTCCGGTTGACAGTATCTCCTGGGGGGGGTAAGAGGCGAACATTGACATCCCTTGCGGCAAAAGGCTGGCTACTGCATGGCAGCCATCAGCCGGAATATTTTTTTCGGGCCTATGGCGTCGGCGATAACATGATTTTCCTGTGCAATATTCTTCGCACCAAGGCGCGCACCCTGATGACCTTGCTGGGAATCGCCGGTGGCATCGGGGTGTTCGTCGCCATCTCCTCCATTACCAGCGATTTAAGCGCCCAGATCATCCAGGTTACCACCGTCTATGAGACGGATGTCGTGATTCAGGAAAAAAGAGCCGCGACCCCGGCTGCCTCGAAAATCAAAGTCGAGCAGATGGAGGAACTGCGCGCCATGCTCGGCGATGTGGTCTCCCCTTTGGTCATCGGCACCTTGCGCGAAACGTGGAACCCCTATGCGCGTTTGATCGGCATACCCCAATCCCTGGCCGCGCGCATCGCCCGGCAAAAGGGGGAAACCTTGACCCCGGGCCGGGCCGAAGTCATGGCGGGGGTATTGTGCGCCGAGGCCTTGGGGCTGAACGTGGGGCAGGCGTTGACCCTGGCCGGAGGCAGTTACCAGGTGACCGGAATCTTCCAAACCGGAAGCCGGCTGATTGATGGCGGGATGATCTTGGACCTTGCCGAGGCCCAGCGATTGCTCGGCCGGGATGATACCGTCAACCTGGTCCTGGTCCAGGCCGGCAGCAGCGCCAACATAGCGCAGGTCATGGCACAGGTCAGGGAAAGATTTCCCGGGCTGCGCGCCATGGCGAGTGCCGAATTTTCCGGCTCTCTCCGCATTTTCCGGATGGTTCATACCTTGGCGCGGACCATTATGGTGATCGCCCTGTTCGGTTGCCTTCTGATCGTCACCAACACCCTGCTCATGGCCGTGGCCGAACGCACCCGGGAGATCGGTATCCTGATGGCGATCGGCTGGAAACCGTATCTGGTGCTGCGCATGCTCGGTGCGGAAAGCCTGGCGCTTTGCCTCCTGGGAGCCGGACTAGGCAACGTGCTAGGCCTGGTCATCCTGCGCCTGCTCAACCATAGCCGCTCCATAGGTTTCGGCTGGATTCCGGTCGATATTGCCCCGCGGGCCATGGTTGCTTCTTTCGTCATTGCCGCAGTGGTGGCCATCGTCGCCTTGGCATGGCCGGCCGTGGTCGTGCTGCGTCTCCAGCCCGCTGAAGCCTTGCGCCATGAATGACACGCATATTCTTGCCGTCAGGCAACTGGTGAAGCATTACGACGGAGGTACGGTAGAGGCCATCCGCAACATTTCTTTCGAGGCACGGGGTGGGGAAATTCTGGCCATTACCGGGCCGTCCGGTTGCGGCAAGAGCACCCTGCTCGCGCTCATCGGCCTGCTCGACCGACCGACGGCCGGGTCTATTCTGGTGGGCGGCCTGGACCTGGCAACAATCCGGGATCCCTTTGCCTATCGGGCCTGTTCGGTTGGCTTCGTCTTTCAGTTTCACCACCTCATCTCCTCAATGACCCTGGCGGAAAATGTGGCCATGCCGATGATTGCCAGGAAGGTACCGCGGGCCGAGCGCAGGGCCCGAGCCCTGGAACTCCTGGCGCGGATGGATCTTGGCCACCGCGCCCATTTCCTGCCCAGCCGGGTTTCAGGGGGTGAGCGGCAACGCGCCGCCGTGGCCCGGGCCCTGGCCAACGGTCCCTCACTGCTGCTGGCCGACGAACCTACCGGCAATCTGGATTCGGTGAACGGCGCCCGGGTGGTGGACCTTTTTATCGCCCACGCCCGCGACCATGGGGGCACCGTGGTGCTGGCGACCCATAACCTCGAACTGGCCGCTCGGGCCGACCGCACCATCGACATACGCGATGGCCAGATTGTCCGGATTTCCCCGGCCAAGGAATAACCGAACCGCAAGAGGGATCTTTGCCAAATGCGATTGCACCGTTTCCCGCCCATCAGGGGCATCGACATTTTTGCCCTCATCAACCTGGCGTTATTCCTGATCTTGTGCATCTTCAGGTATTACGCCCGATTTATCCATTACCGGGGTGCGGGTAATATCAACGAATTCTTTATCTACGCCATTGCCATCATTGCCGCGATTGGTGCCCTGTGGTTCATTTTTCGCCGCTTCGCCGTTGCTCCCATGGTCTTCATCCTGCTGCAAATAGGCATACTCATGCACTTTGCCGGCGCCTTTGTGCGGATCGACGACCACCGGCTCTATGACTTTACCTGGGGAGGGATTCGCTACGATAAGTACGTCCATTTCGTCAACGCCTTCGTCGTCTCGGTGCTGCTGCGCCGCCTCTTCATATCCCCGAGAAACAACCACCACCGGCTCATCAACGGCATCTTCATCCTGCTTGCCGTCCTTGGACTCGGTGCGGTGGTGGAGATTGTTGAATACGGTGTCTGCAAGACCGTACCGGCAAATGGCGTGGGCGACTATGACAACAATATGCAGGATCTCATGGCTAATTGGGTGGGCGGAACCTTCTTTCTCCTCCTCTGTTCGCTGCCAGCCCTGCCCGCCTGGTTCAACAGGATTATTGCCCCGGACAAGGTCAAGCCCACGGGGGAGCCAGGGGAGGCATAAAATCGGGCTGACGGACAACGCCCTGGTGGACCGCATCTGGCGCGATCAGCATGTAACGCTAAATCTGCTTGACAATAGAGCTGGGTTTTAACCAAGATATTAAACAGGAAAGGACGATAAATGAGCGGTCAGGTAATGGCTACCTGTCATGGGTGCCACCACACAGTGGCATGGCGACAACAAATGGAGGAAAAAATATCATGCGTTACTTGATCGTACCGACCTTGTTGTTGTTGTTGCTGATTTCGAGTTGCAGTGATGGGGGCAGCTCCCGGGATAACGTCCCCGTCGCCGCCAGCGTCATGGATGCCGAGTTGAAGGCGAACATGGTTCGGTTTGTTCCGCTGCTTCCCACCGGCGAAAATGGCCTGCTGTTTGTGATGAATCCGGGGATTCCGCTGGCGCAAGGCGTGACGGTCGCCCCTGATTTAACTCCCGGCGCGCCGCCCTTCTCGTTTACCTTCGCAGGTCCTTACGACGGCAACGGAGATGGAGTCGACGAGACGACGATGTCGGGCCGCGCGACGTTTGCCAGCGATCCGGACCTTAGCTGGGATGGCATTGAGGGACAGGCAACGATCAATGTGAGTAACCCCGTTGGCGGCCATGTCTATCACACCGATCTTACTTTCTCGACCACTGCCACCGCGCAAAGTGTCTCAGGGTCGGGAACATTTACCGACCCCCTTACCGGCAATACGACTACCATGTCGGTGGCAGCGGGGACGCCGCTAGTCATGCAACCTGCCACTGGTCAGGCTGGAGCGGTGTCAAACGCCTGTGGCTATAGCGTGGATGGTCAACTGAACCTCGACGTGGCGGGGGCTACCGGTACGATGACGTCACTTTGGAATTTCTCGCCGGACAATCCGCAAGTTGCAGTTACCGGCGCATCCTTCACCGACATCTCGGGGCACACAACAACACTGCCGGATGCAACCGTTGATCTGCGCTGTGGCGGCAGCGGCACCATCAACGACTGGGAGGCGACGTTCGACCAGAACTATGCCTGCCTGCCGCGCGAGTCTGGTCAAGCTAGGCTCACGATCACCGTGACCGGGCCGGACACAATCACCATTGTCGACGAAGATCCGCCAGGCTCGGGCGATGTCAAAACCTATACAGCGACGATTCTTGCCGCCAACCCCCGTGCCGTGCGCGGTTTTTTCATCGGCGGACCAGATGGCAACCATTACCGCGAGGATTTCAACTGGACCCTGGCCAAGGACGGCAGCAGTTTTTCGCAGATTTCCTTCTATGTGTACACTGAAGGGGCCAAAACCGGGGCTCTGGGCGTCTGCATGGCGACCGCCACACGCCAACCGTGATATTTTTGCACTGGGGAAGTTTTGGGATATTGTTTGCTATCCCGCTAAAGTGGAAGGAAGCATGCCCTTTAATTATGGTAATAGAGTCTCTTGCAAAATGAGCAAAGAGCAGAATTTGTCATTTCGACCGAAGTGAGAAATCTAATAAAATCAACTGAAATCAAGATTCCTCTCTGCGTTCGGAATGACAAATATAGTCATTTTGAAAAGGCTCAATAGCTAGTTAGTGTTCATCTGTCAGCAAACAGCAGTGCGTTCCTGCCTGTGGTCCTGCGAGCAGAGTCATCCTGCCATGACATCATCAAGCCAACGATGCGCTTACGGCATGGCCATGCATTCCTGCCTTGACGGTTGAGCCCCGGAGGCAGTATTGCATAGGGGGCGTCGTGGTAATCAAAGAAATCGTAAAGGACTGAACATGAAAAAAATCAGCCAGTATTTCCTGCAGGGGTTGCTCGTGCTCGTGCCCGTGGCGGCCACGCTGTACTTGATCTATCTCATCTTTGCCAAGATCGACGGGATCTTCCGTTTCACCGTGCCAGGGGTTGGTTTTGTGCTCACCATCGCTCTCATCCTGGGTGTGGGCTTCGTGACCTCAAACCTGCTGGCCAATCGTCTGGTGCTCTCGGTGGATCGGCTCTTTGCCCGGTTGCCGCTGGTGGCCATGCTCTACACCTCGATCAAGGATCTGGTGCATGCCTTTGTCGGCAACAAGAAAAGCTTCAATAAGCCGGTGCAGGTTGCCGTGGACGCGGCCAACCAGATACGCGTGCTGGGGTTTGTTACCCGTGACGATCTCCATGCCCTGGGAATGGGGGAGAGTGTCCTCGTCTACCTGCCCCAGTCCTACAACTTTGCCGGCAACCTCATCGTGGTTGACCGCAGCCGGGTAACGCCCCTGGCCGCTGACCCGGGCGAGGTGATGAAACTCATAGTGTCCGGCGGGGTTTCCGCCCAGTAAGGGGGGGGGCCGTGACGGAAACTCCTCAACCAAGCAAGGGAGCCCACCAGTGAACCGTTATATCTTGCAACACATCGCGGTCATCGAGATGACCGGCGTGCTGATGCGGATCTTCAGCTTCAGCCTGGTAAGCTGGTTTGGCCCGGCCAGCCCGTTTTTTTTCGTCTGGACCCTCAACACCATCGACGCGGTCATGCTCTCCTGGTGCGCCGTCCTGAAACAGGATCGGGCCTATACCGTGCTCAACGGCTTCTGGGTGCTGGTCGGCGTGGTTGGCATGCTGCGCGCCGGCAACCTTATCCACTAACCTTTCAGCTTGTGGCGCAGGTATTCGATAAGGCCCGGCATAATGGAGAGGAGGATGACGGCAAGAATGACCAGGGAAAAATGGCGTTGCACAAAGGGGAGATTGCCGAATAAATATCCGCCGCCGGCGAGCAGGCCGATCCAGAGCAGCGCCCCGCTGACGTTGATGAGCAGAAAGCGATGGTATTGCATGCTGCCGACGCCGGCGACAAAGGGGGCAAAGGTGCGGATGATCGGCATGAATTTGCCCAGGATGATGGTCTTGCCCCCGTGTTTCTCATAGAAGCGGTGGGTGCGTTCCAGGTATTCCTTGCGCAGGAAACGGCTGTCCGGGTACTGAAAGACCTTGGGACCAATGAAGTTACCGATGGTAAAGTTAACCGTGTCGCCCAGGATACTGGCCACTATCAGCACGGTAACGAGCCACGGGAGATGCAGGGCGCCGTTCGCGGCAAAGGTGCCGGCGGCGAAGAGCAGCGAATCCCCTGGCAGGAATGGGGTGATGACCAGGCCGGTTTCGCAGAAGATGACGGCGAAGAGAATGGCATAGATCCAGGGGCCGGAGCTGGCGATCAGGGCGCCCAGGTGGGTGTCCAGGTGCAGCAGCAGATCAAGTACTTCTTTGATAAATTCCATAACAGTAAGACACCATCCTGGTAAGAGTTGTTCGGGGGCGTCGGGGCGGGGAGACGACCTGCCGATTTTGTCAAGCACTCTAGCACAGCCAGGGCCGGACGCAAATCCTTTTCGCGTGGTTGCGGGCTTGGCACTTTTCCCTTGACGGGAGGCGCGGTGATCCTGCATGATTGACGCCCTGCTGGCCCTGGTCATCGGCCCCATCATTTTACTGGTCAAGGACTATAGCGCTGGCCTGGCGCGGCTCGATGCCGCGTTGCTCAAAGCCACTATCGCGCCCTCTGTGATGCGGTGCGTAATTAATGAATAAGGTGGATAGGTTGTAGGTGTTTAGGTGGATAGCGGGAATCACATGGGCGCCTTGCCCTGTCCTAACAGACTACAGTCTAAATAACCTGAGTATGGATGAGACTAAAACTATGACCAAACGCATCCTTATCACCCTGGTTGGCGTGCTGCTCCTGGCGGGCGGTCTCGCCGGGATCAAGACCTTGCAGATACGCAAGATGATGGACAAGGGCGCGGCCCCTCTGTCGCCGCCCGAGACGGTCACCGCTGCCACGGCGCAGACCGTTTCCTGGGAAACCGCCCTTGTTGCGGTCGGCTCACTTGCCGCGGTGCAGGGGGTGACCGTGGCCGCCGAGCAGCCCGGCAAGGTGGTGCGCATCGCCTTTACCGCTGGCGGTGCGGTTAAGGCCGGAGAGCTGCTGGTGCAACTCGACACGGTTGCGGAGGAGGCTCAACTGCGCGCCCTGGAAACCAGCGCGTCCCTGGCCAAGGTCAACCTCGGCCGCATGACCGAACTGGTCGACAAGGGGCTTGTGGCCCGGGCCGATTACGATAGCACCGAGGCGAGCTTCAAGCAGGCCGTGGCCCAGGCCGACAACCTGCGCGCCGTTATTGCCAAGAAGCAGATCCGGGCGCCTTTCAGCGGACAGCTCGGCATCCGCCTGGTCAATCTCGGTCAGATTCTGAAGGAGGGCGAACCGGTGGTCTCCCTCCAGGTGTTGCAGCCCATTCTGGTCAACTTCTCCCTGCCTCAGCAGGAGCTGGCCCGGGTGCGGCCAGGCCTCGGCGTGCGGCTGACCGCCGATGGCGTGGGGGAGGCGGTGATAACGGGCGAGATCACCGCGATTAACCCGGAGATGGATGCCGTCACCCGCAGCATTACCTTACAGGCCACGGTGGCCAACAGCGATGAGCGGCTGCACCCCGGCATGTTCGCCACCGTGAGCGTGGTGCTGCCAGATCGTCGGGAGGTGCTGGTGCTGCCGGCCACCGCCGTGCTCTACGCCCCCTACAGCGACTCGGTCTTTGTGGTCGAGGAGAAGAAGGACGAGGCCACGGGCGCGGCCAGCAGGATTCTGCGCCAGCAGTTCGTCCGGCTGGGCGAGAGGCGCGGCGACTTTGTCGCGGTGCAGGATGGCCTGAAACCCGGCGAGACCGTGGTCAGCACCGGGGTGTTCAAGCTGCGCAACGGCCAGGCGGTGGTGGTGGACAATGCCCTGGCCCCACCCTTTGAGCAGGCCCCGAAGCCGGAAAACAACTGAGGCGGCAGCATGCAATTTACCGATATCTTCATTCGTCGTCCGGTCCTGGCCCTGGTCATCAGTCTGCTGATCATCATCTCCGGCCTGCAGGCCATCAGGTCGCTCAACGTCCGGCAGTACCCGCGCAGCGAGAACGCCACGGTCAAGGTGACCACGGTCTATGTCGGGGCCAGTGGCGAACTGGTGCGCGGCTTTGTCACCACGCCGCTTGAGCGGACCATTGCCGCGGCCGATGGCATCGACTATATCCAGTCCCAGAGCAGCCAGGGCCTCTCCACCATTAGCGTGCGGCTGAAGATCAACTACGACGCCACCAAGGCGCTGGCCGAGATCAGCTCCAAGGTCGATCAGGTCCGGGCCGATCTGCCGCCCGAGGCCGAGGTGCCGATCATCAACATCGAGTCGGCGGACAGTCGCTTCGCCTCGGCCTACCTGAGTTTCACCTCGGATATCCTGAAGCAAAACGAGATCACCGACTACCTGGTGCGGGTGGTGCAACCGCGGCTCTCCGCGCTTTCCGGGGTGCAGCGGGCCGACATCCTGGGCGCCCGCACCTTTGCCATGCGCATCTGGCTCAAACCGGACCGGCTGGCCGCTTACAACATCAGCCCCATGGAGGTGCGTCAGGCCCTGGCCGCCAACAACTACCTGGCGGCCCTGGGTCGCACCAAAGGCTCGCTCATTCAGGTCAACCTCACCGCTGACACCGACCTGCGCTCGGTGGCGGAATTTAAGCAGCTTGTCGTGCGGGAGCGGCAGGGAGCCTTCATCCGGATTGGTGATCTCGCCGAGGTCGTGCTGGGCGCCGAGGACTATGACACCGAGGTGCGTTTTTCCGGGCAGACCGCGGTGTTCATGGGGATCTGGCCCCTGCCCAACGCCAACTCCCTGGAGGTTATCAAGCTGGTGCGCCACGAGATGGATGCGATCCAGAAGGATCTGCCCAGTGGCCTCAAGGCCCGTGTCGCTTACGACGGTACCGATTACATCAACAACGCCATCCATGAAGTCATCAAGACTTTGGGCGACACCCTGCTGATTGTCGTGGTCATCATCTTCCTCTTTCTGGGCTCGTTCCGTTCGGTGTTCATTCCCGTGGTCGCCATTCCCCTGTCGCTTATCGGCGCCGTCTTTCTCATGCAGAGTTTCGGGTTTACCATCAACCTGCTCACCCTGCTGGCCATCGTCCTCTCGGTCGGTCTGGTGGTGGACGATGCCATCGTGGTGGTGGAAAACGTCGAACGCCATCTGCGGCTAGGGGAGACGCCCTTTAACGCCGCCATCCTTGGCGCCCGCGAGCTGGTGGGGCCAATCATCGCCATGACCATCACCCTGGCCGCGGTCTATGCCCCCATCGGCCTGCAGGGCGGGCTCACCGGCTCGCTGTTCCGCGAGTTCGCCTTTACCCTGGCCGGCGCCGTCACCATCTCCGGGGTGGTGGCCCTCACCCTGTCGCCGATGATGTCGGCCAAGCTGCTAAAGCCGGGTCTGGCGGAACACGGCCTGACCGGCCGGATTAACCGCGGCTTTGATCGTCTGAAAGGGGTCTACGGCCGCTGGCTCGACGTCACCCTGGCCAGCCGGCCGGCGGTCTACCTGGTCTGGCTGCTGGCGACCGGGCTCATGGTGCCGATGTTCAAGATGTCGCCGGTGGAGCTGGCGCCGGTCGAGGACCAGGGAGTGATCTTCGGCATCCTTGATGCCGCGGCCAACTCCACCCTGGACCAGACCAGCCGCTATGCCGCGGCGGCCAACCAGGTTTTCCTGGGGATCCCGGAGACCAGGTTCACCTTTCAGATTACCAATCCCTCGTCCGGTTTCGGTGGCATGGTGACCAAGCCCTGGGACGAGCGGGAGCGCACGGTTTTTCAGATCCTGCCCGAGGTGCAGCAGCAGCTCGCCGCCATCCCCGGTATCCGCATGTTTCCGGTGACCCCCCCGGCCCTGCCCGGCGGCGGGCAGTTCCCGGTGGAGTTTATCCTCGCCTCCACCGCGGAGCCCGAGCAGATCCTGGAGTTTGCCCAGCAACTGCAAATGAAGGCCATGGCCAGCGGCATGTTCGCCTTTCCGCCGCTGATCGACATGAAGATCGACCAGCCGCAGACCGAGTTCGTCATCGACCGCGACCGGGTGGCGGACCTTGGTCTCAACCTGCGGCAGGTTGGCGGTGACATCAGCGCCATGGTGGGCGGCAACTTTGTCAACCGGTTCGACATCGCCGGCCGCAGCTACAAGGTCATCCCCCAGATCCAGCGCCTCGACCGCCTGAACCCGGAACAACTGGAGAACATCCGCATCACCGGGCCGGACGGCAAGCTCGTACCGCTCGCCACCGTCGCCAGTCTGAAGAATTCCACCGTGGCCCGTTCGCTCAATCGTTTCCAGCAACTCAACGCCGTGACCATCAGCGGCGTGGCCATGCGGCCCCTGGACGAGGCCCTGCGTTTTCTCGAAGGCGAGGCGGGCAAGATCCTGCCCAAGGGTTACGTGCTGGACTATACCGGCGAGTCGCGGCAGTTGCGTAGCGAGGGCAACCGTTTCCTGCCGGTCTTTGTCCTGGCCATGATGCTGATTTTTCTGGTGCTGGCCGCCCAGTTCAACAGTTTTCGCGATCCCTTCGTCATTCTGGCCGGCTCGGTGCCGCTCGCCCTGTTCGGGGCCCTGATCTTCACCTTTCTGAAGATGCCAAACCCTAATATCCCTTTCTGGACCAAGGGGTGGACCACGACCATGAATATTTACTCCCAGGTCGGCCTGGTGACCCTGGTCGGCCTGGTGGCCAAGAAC
Source organism: Desulfocapsa sp. (assembly GCA_020717925.1). Taxonomy (GTDB): domain Bacteria; phylum Desulfobacterota; class Desulfobulbia; order Desulfobulbales; family CG2-30-60-27; genus CG2-30-60-27. Next base: position 14,834 of record DYDL01000011.1, on the reverse strand, counting down.
GGCATTCTGATCGTCGAGTTTGCCAACAAGCTCCAGGAGCAGGGGAGGCCAAAATTACAGGCGGTGCGCGAGGCCGCTCTCACCCGGCTGCGGCCGATCCTCATGACCAGTTGCGCCACCGTCGCCGGTCACTTCCCCCTCACCCTGGTCTCCGGCGCCGGCGCCGCGGCGAGGAACTCGATCGGCCTGGTGCTGGTGGGCGGCATGACCATCGGCACCCTGTTCACCCTCTTCGCGGTGCCGTCGATCTATATGCTAGTGGCCCGCGACCGTAAAGGGCAGGGGCATGGGGTTGATGAGCGCGGGGCAGGCAATCAAGCTTGACCACCCCCTGTACCAGGAAAGAAGATGGCCATGAAAAGAACTGTCGTAATCTTGCTGAGTGCGGTTGCCTTGCTGTGCTGCACTGCCTGCACGGACAAAAAGGATAAGCCCAAGACCAAGCCGCCAATACCGGTAAAGGTCGCCCAGGCGCGGCTGCAAGATGTGCCAATCCAGGTCAAGGCCATCGGGAACATCGAGGCCTACGCCAGCGTGGCCATCAAGGCCCAGGTAAGCGGCCAGATCGCCCGGGTCCACTTCACGGAAGGCAGTGACGTAGCGCAGGGCGATCTGCTGGTCAGCATCGACCCTGAGCCGTTCCTGGCCTTGCTGAGCCAAGGCGAAGCCGCCCTGGCCAAGGATCAGGCCCAGGCCAATTTTGCCCGCGCCCAGGTGCGGCGTTACGAGGAATTGCTCGCCAGGGGGTTGGTGGCCCGCGACCAGTATGATCTGCTGCAGGCGAATGCCGAATCCCTGGAGGCCACCGTGGTGGCTGATCGGGCTGCCATCAAAAACGCCCAAATTCAGTTGGGCTATTGTTCCATTCGCTCCCCGATCTCCGGCCGGACCGGCACGCTGGCAATTCAGCCCGGCAATCTGGTGCAGGCCAACGATTTGCCGATCGTGACCATCAATCAACTGAACCCGATTTACGCCACCTTCTCCCTGCCGGAGAAACGACTGGCCGAGGTAAAGCTGGCCATGGCTGCCGGGCAGTTGCGCGTTGAGGCCGTTATCCCCAATGAACCGGGCAGCACCGAGCTCGGGACCATCAGTTTTCTGGATAACGCCGTGAATCCGGCTACCGGCACCATCAAGCTCAAGGGGGTGTTCGCCAATACGGCACGTAAACTCTGGCCTGGTCAGTTTACCGACTTATTGATAACCCTTGCCTCCCGGCAAAATGTTGTGGTTATTCCCACCCAGGCTGTTCAGACCGGTCAGCAGGGTGAGTTCGTCTATGTGGTGACGCCGGAGAGTAAGGTAGAGATGCGGCCAATAACCGCGCTGGCGGCCGGGGAGGAGGCGGTGATCGACAAGGGGCTGGCCCAGGGTGAGACCGTGGTGGTGGACGGCCAGTTGCGCCTGACCCCCGGGGCCAGCGTGACCACCCAAGACCAGGCAGCGGCCGAGGTTAAGCAGCAATGAACATAGCGGATATCTTCATCCGCAGGCCGATCATGACCTCCCTGATCATGATCGCCATTTTCATCTTCGGCGTCGCCTCCTATTACCGGCTGCCGGTGAACGACCTGCCCAACGTCGATTTCCCGACCATCCAGGTAAACGCCAGCCTGCCGGGCGCCAACCCCGACACCATGGCGTCGGCGGTGGCCACCCCGCTCGAGAACCAGTTGTCGACCATTGCCGGGGTCGATTCCATGACCTCGACCAACGGCATCGGCTCGACCAGGATCACCCTGCAGTTTAACCTGGATCGCGATATCGATGCGGCGGCGCAGGATGTGCAGGCGGCCATCTCGCTGGCCATCCGCACGCTGCCGAAAAACATGCCGACCCCGCCCTCGTTTCGTAAGGTGAACCCGGCGGATCAGCCGGTCCTCTACCTGGCCCTCAGTTCCCCCACGCTGCCGCTGGCCGCGGTCGATGAGTATGCCCAGACCCTGATCGCCCGCCGCATTTCCACCATCAGCGGCGTGGCCCAGGTCAACGTCTTCGGTTCGCAGAAATATGCCGTGCGCGCCCAGCTTGACCCCAAGGCGTTGGCCTCCCGCCAGATCGGTATCGACGAGGTGGCCGGTGCCATTGACGCGGCCAACGTCAATCTGCCGACCGGCATCCTGGATGGCAGCAAGCAGGCCTTTACCATCGAGGCCAGCGGCCAACTGTTCAAGGCCGCCGCCTATCGGCCGCTGGTGGTGGCCTATCGGGACGGCTCACCCGTGCGCCTGGAGGAGCTCGGCCAGGTGATCGACAGTGTCGAGAACACCAAGACCGCCAGTTGGTACGACAACACCCGCGCCATTGTCCTGACCGTGCAACGGCAGCCGGGCACCAACACCATTGAGGTGGTGGACAACGTCAAGCGGTTGCTGCCGACCTTTCGCGGCCAGATGCCGGGCGCGGTCGAACTGAACGTGCTCTATGACCGTTCCCTCCTGATCCGGGAATCCATGCATGACGTCAAGTTCACCCTGGTGTTGACCATCGGCCTGGTCATCCTGGTGATCTTTCTCTTTCTACGCAATCTCTCCGCCACCATCATTCCCTCCCTGGCGGTGCCGATGTCCATTGTCGGCACCTTCACCGTTATGCAGATCTTCGGCTTTTCCCTCAACAACATCTCCATGATGGCCCTGACCCTGTCCGTCGGCTTTGTGGTCGATGACGCCATTGTCATGCTGGAGAATATCGTCCGGCACATGGAAAAAGGGGAGAGCGCCATGGCGGCCGCTTTTGCGGGCTCCAGGGAGATCGGTTTCACCATCATCTCCATGACCATCTCGCTGGTGGCGGTCTTTATCCCGGTGCTGTTCATGGGGGGCATTCTCGGGCGTTTGCTGCATGAATTCGCCATCACCATCAGCGCCGCCATTCTGGTCTCCTGCTTTGTTTCCCTTAGCCTGACGCCCATGCTCTGCAGCCGCTTTCTCAAACCGCCGGCCACGGCACAGCACGGCCGGCTGTTCCTGATGATGGAACGTTTCTTCGATGGCATGCTGCATCTCTATGAGCGCTCTTTGCAACAGGTGCTCAACTATCGGCGAACCACCATGGGTGTGACCATCCTGCTCACGCTGCTTACCGTTTGGCTGTTTACCACGGTCCCCATGGGCTTTCTGCCCACCGAGGACACCGGCAGGATCAACGGTGATACCGAGACCGCCCAGGGCACCTCTTTTGCGGAGATGAAGCTGCATCAGGAGGCGGTGGCCGCCATCATTGCCCAGGATCCCAACATTGACGGCTTCATGTCCGCCATCGGCGGCTACAGTGGCAGCAACGCCGGCCGTTTTTTCATCCGGCTCAAACCACGGGCGGAGCGTAAACTCTCGGCGGATGAGGTCATCCAGGAACTGCGTCCAAAACTGGCCAAGGTGGCGGGCATCAGCACTTTCCTGAAAAACATCCCGTCGATCCAGATCGGCGGCACCAGTTCCAAAAGCCAGTACCAGTTTACCCTGCAGGGTCAGGATACCGATGAGTTGTACCGTTCCGCCCCCGCGTTCGAGGCCAAGCTGCGGGAGCTGCCCGAGCTGCTCGACGTGACCAGCGACCTGCAGATCAGCAATCCGCAGGTGCACGTGGAGATCAATCGCGACAAGGTGGCGGCCCTGGGGCTCACCGTGCTGCAGGTGGAGGACGCCCTGGCCTATGCCTATGGGTCACGCCAGGTTTCATCGATCTTTGCCGCGACCAACCAGTATCAGGTCATCCTCGAACTTGATCCCCGCTATCAGGGCGACCCTGCCGCGCTTGCCATGCTTTACATCCAGGGCAAAAGCGGGCAACTGGTGCCGCTCGAAACCATCGCCACCATTGCCAAAACCATCGGCCCGCTGGCGGTCAATCATCTGGGACAGTTGCCGGCGGTAACTATTTCGTTCAATCTTCGCCCCGGGGTGGCCCTGGGCGAGGCGATGAAGTTGGTTGACCAACTGGCCGACAGCACCCTGCCCGCGTCTATCAGCACCAGTTTCCAGGGGACCGCCCAGGCCTTCCAGTCATCGTTTGCCGGCCTGTGGATGCTCCTGGCCATGGCCATCTTTGTCATCTACGTGGTGCTCGGGGTGCTCTATGAGAGCTATATCCATCCGATCACCATCCTTTCCGGGCTGCCGGCCGCCGGATTCGGGGCGCTGCTTACCCTGCTGCTCTTTAAATGCGATCTGAACATTTATGGCTTTGTCGGCATCATCATGCTGATAGGCATCGTTAAAAAGAATGCCATCATGATGATCGACTTTGCCCTGGAAGCGGAGCGGGAGTCTGGTAAGCGGCCGTTGGACGCCATTTACGAGGGGGCGATCGTCCGTTTCCGGCCGATCATGATGACCACCATGGCGGCCCTGATGGGCACCCTGCCGATTGCCATGGGGTTGGGTGCCGGCGGCGAGGCGCGGCAACCGCTGGGGTTGGCGGTGGTCGGCGGCTTGTTGACCTCGCAGTTGTTGACCCTCTATATCACCCCGGTGGTTTACTACTACATGGATGTGCTGCTGAACATGGTGCGGCCACGCCAAGCGGTAGGGTGATCAACCAAGCTCTACTTGCCACACCCGCATGCGGCTTTATTCATACGTCAGGCAATTCGACGATCTCGAACCAGTATTGCCCCAAGGCCCTTAGCGCCTTGACCAGGCCATCAAAGTTGACCGGTTTTTTAATGTAGGAATTCGCGCCAATTGCGTAACATTGGGCGACGTCCTCCTTGGCGTCCGAGGAGGTCAGCACCACCACGGGGATCTGGCGCAGATGAGCATGGGCCTCAATCTCCTTCAATGCCTCTCTGCCGTCCTTTTTGGGCATGTTAAGGTCGAGCAGGATGAGAGAAGGGAGAGGGGCCTCCGCCCTTGACGAATATCTGCCTTGCAGAAGCAGATATTCCATGAGTTCTTCCCCGTCCTTGACGCGGTACAGGGGGTTTGCCACCAGCGCTTCACGCAAGGCATCCGCGGTCAGCATGTAATCCTCGTCATCATCATCGGCCATAAGTATGGTCACCCTCTTGGCTTGGTCGCGCATGCAAGGATCTCCTTTGCTGTTATGTTAAGGTCTATACCTTCCCTGCCATTGGCAGGGTAATGATAAATGAACTGCCGGCCCCGGGCTGGCTCCTGCCCGTGATCGTCCCCCCGTGCCGATGCACGATTTTTTGGCTGATGGCCAGGCCGATGCCGGTGCCTTCATACTCTTCCCGCGTATGGAGACGCTGAAACGGCAGGAAGATGCGGTCGAGATATTTTTCGTCGAAGCCGATACCGTTGTCCGTAACCGTGATCTCCGCAAGGCCTTCGGCAAGTTCCTGGCCGGAAATGATGATCCTTGGGGGGAGATCATGTCGATGGTATTTCAAGGCGTTCGACAATAGGTTCTGGATAAGCTGCCGGAGCTGGGAGCGATCGCCATGCACCGCTGGCAGTTTTCCCGCGATTTCGACCTGCCCGCCGGTCTCGGCAATGCGAAGTTCAAGCATTACCAGCGTTTCCCCGATCAGGTCATCCAGGCTCACGGCCTCAAACGGCATGGCCTGGGTCGTGACCCGGGAATAATTGAGCAGATCTTCGATAAGTTGCTTCATCCGGCCGGCGGCGGACTGCATCCGTTCCAGGTAATCCTTGCTTTTTTCATCGAGCGCCTCACGGGCATGGGCCGCCAGTCGATCACCGAAGGCGGTGATTTTGCGCAACGGCTCCTGTAAGTCGTGGGAGGCGATTGAGGCGAACTGCTGTAGTTCCAGGTTGCTGGCCTCAAGTTTGCTCGTCCGCAAGGCGAGCTCCTTTTCGAAATGCTCGATGGCATTTTGCTGTTTTTCGGCAAAGGCGTTCAAGGTGTGGTGCAGAAGGCGGAATTCATCGGCAACGTTGTCTTCGGGGAGTCGTACCGATAGGTCGCCGGCCTCCATTTTTCTGGCCGCTTCGATCAGACTTGTCAGGGGAAAGATAATTTCCCGCAATGCCAGCCATAAAATAACGCCTATTGAACAGATGGTAATAGCCAGGCCGACCATCAGCATGGTCTTCTGCATCTTGTAAACGTCGCCTAGGGCGATAGCTTCCGGTATGTCACAGACCACCGTCCAGAAGCGTTGCTTGTTGCCGGGATCAAAGAATATTTTTTGAAACCCGGAAATAAGATTAAATTTCAATCCTCGGTGTTGGCTGATGCCAGAGTCGGTTGTCAGCATCTCCTCGGCGAGTCTGGGGTGCTCGTTGCGGATCGAATACTTGGAACCAAGATCAAAGCCAAACTCCTTGTATCGATCAGAATGGGCCAGGAAATACCCATCTTGATCGATAAGGTATCTTTTTGTGTCATCCGCGCCAGCATGGATATTCGAGAAAAGCCATCGCGCATCGATGCTCACGACGAGCAAGCCGCGGACTTTTTTCTTCCCATCGTACACCGGGGTGGCTATTTGCCAGCTCGGCAGGTACGGGATGGCAATTTCCCCGTCCACCCGGTGTAACGCGACATCGGCATAATACGCCTCGCCTTCCTTGAGCTTTAAGGCCTCGGCAACATAGGAATGCGCTGCCAGGTTACGCAGCTTGTCCCGCGGAATGATTTTTACCGAACCCTCGATCAGCTCCACCCTGGCGAGCTCATTGCCTTGTTCGTCAAGATAGCATAGCTGATGGTATTCGTTTGGTTTGCCGGCAAGAAATGCCGCGAATATCTGTTCCATGCGGAGATACCAATATTCGATCTTGTCTCCGGTCTCCGGGTCTATCCCACCATGGTCCCTGGCCCTGATTATGCCCTGCACCGGCGGAGTCTCCCGCAGGATGATCAGCTCCCCTTTTTCCTCCACCACCCTGGCCCCGATGAGCAGGGCGTCATTGGTCATCTTTTCCTTGGCCACGCCAAGAGTTTTCCGGATGGCAAGACGTGAGCCGTAAAAGTAGTTCGTGGCGCCCATGACGCTCAGGGCAAGGAGGACGAGGATGCCGAGCATGGCCACGGTCCTTGTCCGCAGACCGATTTTGGAGAGGCTGGAATTAAACATTACGATTCATCCTTTTCACTTTGTTCCAGCACCCCTCGCGCCTATTTGTAATAGTCAGGGTATAGTTTCCTGGAGCATTCCTCGCAGAGGCCGTGGCTGAACTCGGCCTCGGAATGATGGCTGATATAGGCCTCGATTTGCTGCCAGTATCCTTGGTCGTCCCGTATCTTCTTGCATGAACAGCAGATCGGCAAAAATCCAGAGAGCAGCTTCACCTTGGCAAGAGCCTCCTGAAGTTTCCGTACGAGTTTTTCCCTCTCGACCTCCATCTTTTTGCGCTCAATGGCATAGAGGATGGAGCGGACCAGCAGACTGCCGGTCACCTGGCCCTTGAAGAGATAATCCTGGGCCCCGCCCTGGACCGCCAGGGCGCCGGTATCGTGGTCGGCAAGACCGGTCAGGACCAGCACCGGCACTTCCCCTGCTTCAGGCAGCAGCGTCTTAAGGGTGCCAAGGCCCAGACTTTCCGGCAAGCCGAGGTCGGAAAGCACGATATCGATCTTGCCTTCCTTGATCCGTTTGATTCCGGCGGTTAGGCTGGTCACATGTTCGATATCGATAGTAAAGCTCTTCTCATCGGCGACCATCTCCATGATCAACAAGGCGTCGTCGTCGTCGTCCTCGATTAAAAGAGCGGTTATGCCTTTGCCGTCCATCGTCCCATCTCCTGCTTTGCTACTAACGGGCAGGCGCCCTGTTCGTGATGCTCTGCCATGGTGTCGGTCCATACGGCTGGCTTGACTGCCTTATCATTTGGAAAGAGACTTTCCGGATGAACCCTAGTTATGGTTGCGGCCGTGGTCGCGGCCATGTTTTTGTTTCTTTCCCCCCGGATGGCCTCCTTGCTTCTTCCACTGCCCGTATGGGATGTGCCGCTCCTTCTCGTAGCGGCCCCGGTAATCGTGCGGCATCCGGGCTACGGCGGCCGGGATATGGCGTCTTTCCACCACGCCCCACGGCCCGTTGTAGGCCCGGGCGCGGTACCAGGTGTTGCCGCGCGGTGACCACCAGTAGCCATCATGGAAGAAGACGTCGATCTCCGGGTGGGGGACGAAGTAGACCTGCAGGTCCGGAACCAGCACCAGCTCCGGGGGCTCGGCGATCACGATGGGCGGGGGGCCGAGGTTGATGTTGACCGAGACTTCCGCACTTACCGGCCGCGGGGTGCCGGCCACCAATAGAGCACCGGC
>DYDL01000011.1:4798-6529 GCA_020717925.1 Desulfocapsa sp. | reverse complement strand
GTCAGCCAGGTGTCGCTCACTCCAATTCGTACTTTTTGATCTTGCGCCACAGCGACACCCGGTCGATACCCAGGCTCTGGGCCGCCAGGCTCTTGTTGTCGCCGCTCTCCTTAAGAGCCCAGGCGATATATGCCTTTTCCTGCTCAGCCAGCGAAGGGATACCGCCGCTCTTCCGCCTGAAGGTGTGGACCGAGGCGCCGCGCAGATCCTCGGGCAGGTGCGAGACGTTTATGCTGTCGTCGCTGGCCAGCGCCACGCCACGTTCGATAATATTCTCCAGTTCACGGACATTGCCAGGGAAATCGTAGCTCATCAGGATGTCCACCACCTCAGGCGCAATCTCCTTGATATTCTTGTTGGTCAGGGTGGCGTACTTCTTCATGAAGTGCTGGACCAGCAGGGGGATATCATCCTTGCGTTCAGCCAGGGGCGGGATCTTCAGGGTGACGACGTTGATCCGGTAATAAAGATCCTGGCGGAAGCGGCCCTGACGCACCTCCTCCTGCAGGTCGCGGTTGGTGGCGGCGATGAAGCGCACGTCCACCTTGATGGCCTGAGTCCCGCCTACCCGCATGACCTCCCTTTCCTGCAGCACCCGCAAGAGTTTGACCTGCATGCCGATGGGCATCTCGGTGATCTCGTCCAGGAACAGGGTGCCGTGGTCGGCCATTTCCACCAATCCTTTGCGCGTCTCGTCGGCGCCGGTGTAGGCCCCCTTTTCGTGGCCAAAAAGTTCGTTGGCCAGGAGTTCCTCGGTGAATACCCCGCAGTTGACCGACATGAGCGCTCCCTGTTTGCGGCGGCTGGCGGAGTGGACGAAGCGGGCGAGGAGTTCCTTGCCCGTGCCCGATTCGCCGCAGATTACCACGTTGCTGTCCGTGGTCGCTACCTGGCCGGCCATCTCCAGCAGCCGCCGCATGGAGGAGTTGCTGGTGATGAGGCGCGCCTCGCCGTGAAAGGTCTTCAGGTATTCCCGCAGGCGAAAGTTCTCTTTTTTGAGCCGGTTTTTCTCCAAGGCCTCGGCCACCACCCGCCGCACCTCTTCGAGCTTGTAGGGTTTGGCGATGTAGTGATAGGCGCCGCCCTTCATGGCCTCGATGGCGGTGTCCACCGTGGCGTAGCCGGTGATCATGATGACCTCGGTGTCCGGGTACAGCGCCTTGCTGCGCAGCAGTACCTGCATGCCATCGACCTTTTCCATCTTCAGGTCGGTAAGCACCAGGTTGTACTCTTCCTTGTCCAGGCGGCGCATGGCCTCCGGGCCGCTCTGGGTGCCGGTGACAGCGTAACCTTCTTTCTTGAGCACATGGACAAGGTTGTTGAGGGCAATGGCCTCGTCGTCCACCACCAGCAGTTTTGCCGGGTCGTTCATGGTTGTTCCTCCTGACCGCCGGGCAGCCAGATGATGAAGGTGGTGCCGACACCGGGGCGGCTGTCCACGGTGATGGTGCCGCCATGCCACTCAATGATGTCGTGGACCACGAAGAGGCCGAGGCCAGAGCCCTTGCCCACGTCCTTGGTGGTGAAGAAGGGATCGAAGATCAGCTTGAGGTTCTCCGGCTCAATGCCCGGACCGTCGTCCTCAATGAGGATCTCCACCTCCATTTTGTGATTCGGTGTTTCCCTGATCTTGCGGGCCGCCACCCAGATGTGCCCGTTGTCGCCCACCACATCCACCGCGTTCTTGATCAGGTTGAGGAAGACCTGCTGGATGCGCTGTTTGTCGGCAAC
>DYDL01000011.1:0-4551 GCA_020717925.1 Desulfocapsa sp. | reverse complement strand
TGGGCCGAGGTGGAGATGTTGGACAGGGGATTGTTCAGCTCGTGGGCCACGCCGGAGAGCAGCGTACCCAGGGCTGCCAGTTTTTCCGACTGCACCAGTTGCTCCTGCCGCAGTTTCAGTTCGTTCAGCATACGATTGAAGGCGGTGAGCAGCGAGACGATCTCCTGGTCGTGCACCTGGATATCGGCCTCCTTGCGTTCTCCCTTTGAGATGCGCCGGGTGTAGTCCTCCAGGATCTTGAGGGAGCGGACCACGTTGTGGACGAGGATGGTGGTGATGGCAAAGGCCAGGGCCAGCAGGGCGAAGGTGGAGACGATCAGGATGTTGCGGGTGGTCTGCAAGAGGGTGCGGATGGCCTGGCGTTCGGTCAACGAGGACTTCTCGCCGATGTCGGTGAGGCTCTTGCCGATGGAGCGGATGCGGTCCTCCAGCAAGGTTTTTTCCGCCACGTCCCGCCGGGGTGGAATGGTCATGTTGTACCGCTGCAGACGCAGCATTGAGTCGTGATAGTCATCGACCTTGGCGTGCAGGTTGGCCGGGCCGCCGCCCGCGGCGACAGCGGCGCCAAAGGCCTCCGGGTTGCCGTCCAGCAGATCGTTTAGTTTCTGCCAGTAGAAGAGGTTCTCCTGGAGATCCTTGTCCTGACCATAGAGAAAGTAGTTTTTTTCAAAACGTCGCGCCTCCAGGGTGTTGTTGAAAAAGTCGTCAATCACTTCCACGAAGAGAACCTTGCGCTCAACCCGGAGGACCAGGCCGTAGGTCAGCAGCGCGCTACCGATCATGAAGATGAGCAGCAGGGCGAAGCTGTAGGTGATTTTCTGGCGGATGCTGAAGGAGAGGCGCATGGGATGTGGTCATTAACCATGGTCGGGGTTCGCCCCCCTTTGCCCGGGCCGGGCGGCGCTGTTTGGGGGCAGGGAGTCAATACAATTCTGCCATTTCCGGAGGCAGTGCGCAAGTTGCATTTCGCAACAGTCAGCCGGTTTCTGTAACGTCAAGCTAACCATTCGTTTTAATACATTTTTTTCACCAACCCTTTCCCCATTGTTGCAGGATGTAACATCGGCCGGCCAAGCGGCTGTGCGCGTAACTATTGGTAATAATTATAATAAAAATTGTTTCCGCGCTTGGCACGCCAGTTGCTCTAGCACCAGGACAAAGGAACACCCCAGCCCCGGGGCAAGCGGTTCAGGGGGCGAGTTCAAGAAACCGCATCTGATAGCAGGAGGTTGCCATGAATACCAAGCTTACGAAGTTCGACAAACTGATGCTGGCCATCACCTTCGCGGAAGCGGATGCCTTGGAGGAATGCGGTGGTGCATGCGGTGCCGTGGGGCGTGAAGGGCGCACGGCCAAGGGCGAGCGCGCCGTGCGAACCCCGCGGCACAATACCCCGGTGGCCGGGAATACCCTGAAGGCCGGTTGTTAGGACGGCCGGGGGGACAGCCATGAAGCGGTTCGGCAACATACTAAAAAAGTTCGAGCAGGCCATGGCCTCGGCCGCCTTTGCCGAGGCCGGTGAGTTCGAGACGGCCCGGCAGATGATCCAGGCGGACAAGACCGCCAACAAGAAGGTGCTGCTTGGCACGGAAGGCGGCGAGGTCAACCCGCAACTCTTTGGTTATGCCCTTGATCTCTGCCGCCGTTTGGGGGGCAGCCTGGAGATCCTCCAGGTGCTCCCCAGCGCCCCGGAGACAAGCAACGGGCAGGTGGATATTGAGGCGGCCAAGGAAATTCCGGCCTCCTTCCGGCAGCAGTTACGGAAGATGGGCATCCTCTACCGGAGCATCCTTGCCCGGGACGTCTTTGCCAAAGAGGTCGTCCGGTACGCCGGCAACCGGCGGGATCTTCTCTGCGTGGTGCTGGGCGCGCCGCGGGAGCGCGCTGCCGTGTCGGCCCGGGCATTGCGGCAACAATCAACGATTTTCAAACGGCTCAGTTGCCCCGTGGTGTTCTACGGGGACGCCGTTCAGGTTTAAGGCAATTCCATCAACAACTAATTCTTAAGGAGCGTGTAACAACATGAAACTCTCACAGTTCGACAAAAGTATGGTGGCCATGGCCTTTGCCGAGGCCGGCGAGCCGGATACGGCCAGGGAATTCCTCGGTGGGTCGACCGGTCCGCAAAAGTCCCACAGCCCGCTTACGAAAAAGAAACCAGTGCTGTCCATGCTCATCTTCGGGGCAATCTCGATTTCCGGCTATGTGGCCCTGGTCTCCAATGAGGATCTGATCATGGACAAGTTTACCATGGGGAGCTGGTACACGGTTCTGCCGGTGGGCGCGGCGCTCATTTTTTCCTTTGTGCACGGCGCCTTTTCCAGCGACCTGCTGTCGGTGCTGGGCCTCGCGGCCAAGAAGTAACGGGCAGAATCCAAATACCTAACAATTTTACCCTTTGATAAGAGGAGATCGGTGTACCATGAAGAGATTATGGTTTTTGTTGTTGGCTTTCTGTCTTGTTCTTCCCCTGGCAACTTCGGCCCTGGCCGCGGGCGACGGTCCTCCCAAGGACATGCTCAAGGGGGTTTTCACTTCCTTTGACAGCCAGGCGCGCACCGTGGTCTTTGTCAAGGACGGCACATCCGAGACGCTGGTGCTTACCCTGGGGGAGAAGATGACCCCGGCGGACGTGACCATGAACAAAAAGGTCATGGTCAGCCTGGATAAAAACGCGGATGGCAACGTGATGAAGGACATCTCCATCATGTTCATGGATATGACCGCGAGCAAGATCATCGCCCTGCTGGTGGTTGGTCTCATCGGCGGCCTGCTCTCCGGCTTCATCGGTTCCGGCGGCGCCTTTGTCCTCACCCCGGCCATGATGTCGCTGGGCGCGCCCGGCGCGGTGGCGGTGGCCAGCAACATGTGCCACAAATTCCCCAAGGCCATGGTGGGCGCCTATAAGCGCTGGAAGTACGGCCAGGTCGACATCAAGCTGGGGTTGGTCATGGCCGTTACCGCCATTATCGGCGTGCAGATCGGCATCAAGATCCAGAAATACATCCTCCATACTTTCGGCAATGCCGGCTCCAACCTCTATGTCAGCTTTGTCTTCATGGTGGTGCTGGTGCTGGTCGGCGGCTACGTGCTTTACGATGCCTACAAACTGGCCAAGGGCGGCGGCGAGACCAAGGTGTCCCGCCTGGCTATGCGGATGCAGAAGATCAACCTCTGGCCCATGATGGAGTTCAAGGTGGCCAAGGTGCGGATCTCCGCCTGGATCACCATTCCGGTCGGTCTGCTTACCGGCATGCTGGCCGCCACCATCGCGGTGGGCGGTTTCATCGGCGTGCCCGGCATGATTTACGTCATCGGCGCCTCGGCCGTGGTCGCCTCGGCCACCGAGCTGATCATCGCCTTTGCCATGGGCGCTTACGGTTCCATCCAGTGGGGGTTGAGCGGCCTCATCGATATCCGCATGACCCTGCTCATCCTGGCGACCTCGCTGGTCGGCGTGCAGCTTGGCGCCCTTGGCACCACCTATGTGAAGGATTACATGATCAAACTGGTCATGGCCTCCACCATGCTCATCGTGGCGGTAAGCCGCGGCGCCCTGGTTCCCGGCTACCTGGCCGATGTCGGCCTGCGTTCCGCTCTTGACCCGGCTCTTGCCCATACCTTGGGCCAGGTGAGCTTCTGGGCTCTGGTGACGGCCCTGGCCTCGGCCGGGATCATCATCGGCATCGCCATGACCAAGGGCATGCTGGCTGCCAGCAAAGAGACCGCGCCTCGCACCTCGGCGGAAGCAGTAAATCATGGCTAGATACAGAAAGATTCTCGTTGCCTTTGACGGTTCCGAGCCGGCCAGGAATGCCCTGGAACAGGCCATTCGCCTGGCCGACGAGGACAAGAGCTGGATCAAGGTGGTGGCCGTATTGCCGTCCTATCAGGGCGAACTGGAAATGGTCGGGGTGGCCAACATCAAGGAAACCATGGAGGGCCCCGGCCGGAAGCTGCTGGCCGAGGCCAAGGAGATCGCCAGCGCCAGGGGGGTGCATATCCTCACCAACCTGGAACAGGGTGAACCGTACGAACGGATCGTACACGTGGCTGACGATGAAAGCTGCGACCTCATCATCATGGGCCGCAAGGGCACCAATCGTCTGGAACGCGCCCTGATGGGCAGCGTTACCGCCCGGGTCATCGGCCACACCAGCAAGGATGTGCTGGTGGTGCCAGCCCATGCGGCTATCGTCTGGGACCACCCCCTGGTGGCAACGGACGGTTCGGAGTTCGGCGACATGGCGGTTGCTGATGCGTGTCTTATCGCCCAAACTCGCGGGGTACCGCTCACCGCCGTGTCGGTGGTTTACACCAACGACGAGTTCTCGGCCCTGGCCCCGAAGATGCTTGACGACCTGATCAGTCAGGCCCGGGAGTTGTTGGAGGTTGTGCAGCAGCGCGCCGAGGGGCAGGGGGTGGTGCTGACCCCGGTGGTCATGGAGGGAGAACCGCATGAGGCGATCCTGGCCGCGGCGGCCAAGCTGCCGGCCTCCCTGATCGTCATGGGCTCCCACGGCAAGAAGGGGCTGACCAGGCTGCTCATGG
>DYDL01000147.1 GCA_020717925.1 Desulfocapsa sp. | reverse complement strand
GCTGTGGCGGATCTGGATCCCTTTGCGGCGGCACCGGTTCCGGTTCCGGATCAGGGTGATAGTTGGGCGGGCCAGCCGGGTTCGGATCGACATTCAGGGCAATGGGACCGGCGGCCGGGGCAATACCGCTGTTCCAGTAGCCCCATTCAAAGGCCGACTCCTTCTTGTCCTCGGCACCCATTGCATGGGAAACCGGCAGGACAGTCAGCGTCAACCCGAGAGCCGCGCTCAGCAAGAGTATCTTTTTCATTGTTGTTCTCCTCCATGTTTGGCGGTCGTTTCTGTGTGCTGAAAGGCACATATGCTTTTTCGCTTGCCGCAGAAGGTGGGATTTTCTTTTCCGTCACCCTTTGGCAAAGTTAAAAGCAATATCCGTGCCAATTAGCAGTAATATTTTTTATATGTGTTGTTTCAGTTGGTTATGCGGATTGCTTATGCTGGGTTGGGGTAGGGGGCTGGCAAAATTTTCCCCCTTTCCGTGCGGCGTTGTCCGCAAATGCGGAAAAAATAGAATTTTGTTCCGGCAAACCGGAAAGACGTCTGGTCCTCCCGGTTTGCCTCAACAAAGTTGGCGGGTGGGCTGGTGATGGTCGGGATCATCATAGGGCTGATCCCGAGTCGTTAGCCGCATGACTGCATAAAAATTGCTGGTGGCGATAGTCCGTCTTTAAAGTTGTTCCTAAGTCTGCATCTATTGAAAGATGCGGGACAGAGTCAGGAAAGACTGAGTCCGGTCGTAGTCAAAGGGGCTGATGTTGGAGTCGAGCTGGGTATGAACCAGCTTGGCTTCCAACTTACAGTCGGTAAGCCAGCCGGCGTCGACCAAGGTGTAGTTCAGGCCAGCGGTGTAACGTTCCTCATTATCCTCGCGGACAATTTGGTCGGCCGGGTTGGTGAGGTGATTATAAGGTGCGTCGCCGTCATAGTTTGCGTCCCTTAGGCCCACCATGGCAAACAGGTTGCATTTTTTGAAAAGACGCCAGTTGGCGCCCAGGAATAATTCCAACCCCTCGTTGCTGTAGATGTTGGCCTTGGAGTTCTCATTGAAGTATTGGACTCCGCCCTGCACGCCGAAGCGATCCTTGCCAAAGGTCTGGGCAACTGACAGGCGGCCGGCCAGATAGAAGCTGTCCCGTCCCTGCTCTTCATCCCGGGTATATTCACGCAGGTTGGCGGTGGTGTCAACCGTGACCTCCAGGGCATCGGTGAGGTTGAAGGTGACGGATGGCAACACGTAGGCGTAGTAGGCTAGTTCATGATCCCCGTATTCGATGTAGTCCAACTGCCCGGTGAGGTTGGCCCGCCAGTTGCCCCGGCTGACCAGGGTGGGGCCGGAGTAGAGGGAATAGTCGTTAAGGTCGTCGCCGTGCTCGTTGAAATAGTTGCGTTGGTAAAGGTTCACCCCGCTCTGCCAGAGCAGGGCGGCCTCTTGCTTGCCGAGGGTGAGCTGTCTTGTGGTCTGCAGGGTGTGGTTGACGCCGGCCATGACCACGGAGCCGGAGTCAGATCTCCCCTCGGAGATGGCACTCAAGTTGGAGTGACCAATGGTTTCGGCATCAGGCCCGGCATTGGTGTTGGTGTCATAGAGATAGCTGAGGCTTACCGGAAAACGCCAGGAATGCCCGACCTTGCAGTCCTTGTCCGCATCGCTTTTCACCTGGGCCAGAAAGGCGAGGATGGTGACGCGGACATTGGGCGGCGTCTTGGGATCTTCCAGAACCTGCTGGGCCTGCTTGTAGGCCTCCTGGAAATCGCGCTCCTTGTAATAGGCCACAGCCATTTCCAGGCGGGCGCGGTGCATCATGGGCTGATTGCTCAGCACGGTTTGGAAGGCCTCAATGGCCGCGCTGAGATCGCCTGCCTCCCGGGCCTCCATGCCCTTCTTGAAAAAAAATTCCAACTCAGGCTTGAACTCCACGGGCGGGTAATAGTCACCCGCATCAGCCAGGCAGTCGGCGGTCTGGCCCAGGGCCAGGGCCATGAACAGCGTGGCGGCCAGCGGCTTTGCCGCCCTTGCAATCTTTTTGCTCAGCACAGTGATTCCCCCCTTTTTGCTTCTCCCGGTCGGCGGGCCGTTACCCCCTGCCGCGAGAAGGTTTTATAGTTTGTTTCCAAGGCCCGGCATGCCATGCCCGGCCAAGCCCGGTCACCCATATTACCCGGTTTTGCGTCGCCTATCAATCCTCCAGGTGTAAAAGGAGGATGCCCCTGCCGTTTTCAAAGGCCGGCCAGTCGATGGTGTTCTCCGCCACATGGAACAAGGCCGCCACGGTCTGCCGGTCGTATCCGCGGTCCGCCGCGGCGAGTAACTGGGCCAGCGCCTCCTTGACGCCAAGCCGGTCGCGGTAGGCCCGCGGGCTGATCATGGCCACAAAGGCATTGGCCACGGCCAGGATGCGGGCCGGCAGGATGATGGCCTCGCCGGCCAGGCCGGCCGGGTAGCCGGTGCCGTCCAGGTATTCGTGTTTCTGGGCAATGGTTTCCAGGATCGGCAGCTCGAAATCGATCTGCGACAGGATCTCGCGGGCGTAGGTGGTTTCCTGGCGGGTCATGGCCTGCTCGTCCGCGGTGAGGGCGCCGCTCTTGGTCAGCACCTCCCTGGGGATGAAAAGTTTGCCCAGGTTGCAGAGGTTGGCGGCGATCTCCAGGGTGGCATTGACGTGCGGGTCAGCCCCCATGGCCCGGGCGATGGCCAGGGCCACGGCCGTAGTGTTGGCCGAATGATTGGCGGAATACGGGTCATGCAGATCGATGGCCCGCATCAGGGCGGTGACGATCTGCCGGCCTAGGCGCTCCTTCTTGCGCCGCGCCTCCTGCAGCAGTGTGACGTCGTGCAGGGAGGCCAGCACCGCATTACGATCGCCACCTTCCAGAGTAACCGGCACAAAGGTGGCCAGAAAGTCGTGGACCGTTTCGTTGAAGATGGTCTTCATTTCCAAGGCCACCACCCGGTTTTCCTGGCGGGCCACCCGGCAGGGGGTTTGCAGGGCCTTGGCGGCATGCGGCCCCAAAACGCTGATCAGGTTCTTGCCATGGAAGTCGGCGGTGGCCATCGCCAGCCCGGCGGCCAGTGCCCGGTTGGCAAAGACGAAGTGGTCCTGTCCGTCGAGCAGGAAGAGATAGTCGGTGATGTGGTTGTTGATGGCCTGCAGCAGATCGGTCTGGGCTCTGAGCTGGAGGTATGTGCTCCGCAGTTCCTTGGCTGTGCTGCGTTCACGGATGGTGCTGCCGTACCACCAGGCGGCCACCATGAGCGCCGAGGCCAGCAGCAGAAAGAGTACCAGGGAGACGAAGAGGAAGCGTTGATGGGCTCGGGATTCAGCCATGGCCTCGTCCAACTCGATCTTCTGGATG
The DNA here is from genome assembly GCA_020717925.1 of Desulfocapsa sp. GTDB lineage: Bacteria > Desulfobacterota > Desulfobulbia > Desulfobulbales > CG2-30-60-27 > CG2-30-60-27. Next base: position 4,593 of record DYDL01000147.1, on the reverse strand, counting down.
ATGAACCACGGCAGGTTGGCCAGGGTGCGGCTGGTGAAGAGCGTTTCCTTGCCGCTATAATCGCGCAGCCGGCCGAACATGCCGGGATGGCGCAGCCCCTCGGCCTCGGCCAGGCCGGTGACGTTGGCGGCCAGGCTCTTTTTCAGGGCCAGCGTGCCGTCGGCCAGGGGAGAGAGGTAGATGAGGAGGTCACCCTTGCTCTCCACCAGCAGGGTTTCGTCGGTATGGGTGACGGTTTTCTGGGCAATGAGCAACGGGAAGAGGGTTTCCGTGGCGTCCCTCACGCCGTAGAGTACGGCGATGGCCTGGGGCTGGCCGCCTTGCGGCTGCAGGCCGAAGACCGGCACCAGAAAGCCCACCGCGGCGCGGCCGTTGGCATTCAGGTGCAGGTCGAACAGGGCGCGCTTACCCGAGGCGAGCACCTCGGCCAGGGCCTTGTTCAGACTGTCATTCATCTCCGGCATACCGGGCGTGGTGGCGATGACCGCCAGATTGCGGTCAAAGAGGATTAGGGCATTGTTGGCGTGCCAGGCGACGTTGGCATTAATGCGACCGCCGGACGGTTCTTGATCCCGGAAGCCCTGGCGCTCGGCCGTGGCGCGGATGAGGTTCCTGAGATAGCTGATCTCGGCGGGCTCGACGCTCTGGTTCTCAACAGGGTTGCGGTCCAGTTGCTGGGCGTAGAGTTGCATCGAGCCGTTGTCGGCCAGTTCCTTAAGCACTGCGAACTGCGCCTCCACCCATTTTTCAACAAGGCCAGCCTTGGCGTCGGCCAGCACCCCTAGGGTGAGCTGCCAGTTGCCCAGATCCCGCTCCCGCTCGTAGCTGGTTAACCGGACAATGGCCACGGCCGCCACCAGCACGAAGATCATCAGGATGACGGCGCCGATGAACACGGATCGCGAATGGTCTTTCATGCTTTTCTCCTCCTGTTCATTGCCCGCCCCACCTAGAAAAAGGGGGGCAGGTGCAGCCACCAGTTCTGTTCATTGACCGAGTACAGCGGAACGTAATGGGCAATGCGGAGGTGGGAAAGAACTTCCTGGCTCTGATTGTCCATGATCAGTATGTCGTTATCCAACCCCACGGCCAGCACGGCGTGGGGGATGCGCAGATTGGTGTCCTGCAGGATGACAATGCGCATGTCGTCGTTGGCAAAGCCAAGCCAGCGCAGGGAGAAGAACTTGGTGATGGCGTAATCCTCGCAATCCCCGTCATTGTACAGGAATTCCCGCGCCACGGCCCAGTAGTCCTCCACCCCGTAGTTGTCGAGATCCAGCACATAGGACTTGGTGTTGGCGTAAGTGTTCACCTTGTCGATCTGCTCCCGGGTCGGCAGGGTCTTGATGGAGGCAAGAAAGTCCAGCCAGCGCTGGAGATGGCAGCGGTTGAACAGGGTTTCGGTGCAATCGCCCTCGGCCGCGTCGTGGATGAGGTGGCGCTCCATAACGCTCAGCCATTGGGGGAGGTTGCTCATGTCCGCCTGAATCATCTCCTTGGAGCCGAACAGATGTTGCAGGCCAGCGGCGCAAGGAGCCGCGGTCGGGTTCAGCCAGGCCAGCACCATCAGGATCAAGATTGCCAGCATCGACAAGGAGCGGCTACGGTGCATGGATAAGCTTACCCTTTGAGATAACTCTATGAATTCCTTGTGGGATTTAAATGTATGACAGCGGTTTTGTCAAGATGAACCATGGGGGTGGCAAGTGTAAAGTGACCAGCAGGTGCCGAAGGCCAAGCAGACTGTGGTTGTCGAAAACAATAGACTAATTTAAGTCTATTGGTTATCTTGATTGCATCAATAGACCTTAAAGAGGCTTTTATGCAAAGTTCAAAAACATCGGAAGAGTTGGAGGTTGCCTTTGGTCAACAATTGCGTGATCTGCGCTTGCGGCGTAACATCGACCAGCGCCAGCTTGCGGAGCAGGCGGGAGTTGCGCTGAATGCCGTGAAAAATTTGGAAAACGGCCGCGGGGCGACGTTGACCTCGCTGGTGAAGGTGCTGCGCACCCTGGGACGGGCCGACTGGCTGGAAACGCTGGCGCCGACGGTTGCCGTCAGTCCGATGCGGATGCTGAAAGCCAAACAGCCACGGCAACGCGCCTCGAAAAGCAAAGGTTCTTCTCATGTATAGGCCGGTGCGGGCCATTGAGGTGCGTATCTGGGGCAAGAGCGTGGGGGCGGTGGCCCTGGCGCCGAACCTGGGTTATTACGCCTTTGAGTACGATAGTCGTTTCGTTAAAACCGGCATCGAGTTGGCGCCGCTCACCATGCCGCTGTCCGAGGCCCGGGAGCCGTTCGTTTTTGTCGATCTTCCCGAGTTGAGCTTCAAGCGCCTGCCGGCATTGCTGGCCGACGCTTTGCCGGATGATTTCGGCAACGCCCTGATCGATGCCTGGATGGCGGGCAAGGGTGTTGCCAGGAAACAGGTGACGCCCCTCGACCGCCTGGCCTATATGGGCAAGCGCGGCATGGGGGCGCTTGAGTTCAAACCGGCCCGCACTCCCGCCATTGCCGGCTGCACGGCCATCAAGCTTGCCCACCTGGTCGAGAGCGCCCGGCACGCGGTACACGGTGAGCTTGGCGCGGACCAGCTTGCCAGGGCGGCACTGGCCCAGATCATTCAGGTTGGCACCTCGGCGGGTGGCGCACGGGCCAAGGCGGCTGTTGCCTGGAATCCGGCCACCGACGAGATCCGGCCGGGCCAGTTCGATGTTGAACCCGGTTTTGAACACTGGCTGCTCAAGTTCGACGGCATGGGCGCCGACCGGGAACTGGGGGGCTCCCAGGATTATGGCCGTATCGAGTTCGCCTACCACCGGATGGCCAGCGCCGCCGGGATCGCCATGTCACCCTGTCGCCTGCTGGAAGAAAATGGCAGGGCGCACTTCATGACCCGCCGCTTCGATCGCCAGGGGAACCGCAAGCATCACCTGCAATCCCTCTGCGCCATGGCGCATCTGGACTACAAGCAGAAGGCAAGCCATGACTACAGCCAGTTTCTGCAGACCGTTATCCGTCTGGGCCTGGATTACGCCGCGCTCGAGGAAGCATTCCGGCGCATGGCCTTCAATGTCATGGCGACCAATTGCGATGACCATACCAAAAACATTTCCTTCATGTTGCGGGAAGGGGGGCGCTGGGAGCTGGCGCCCGCCTACGATATCACCTATGCCTTTAATCCCGCCGGAGAGTGGACCTGGCAGCACCTGATGGCGGTAAACGGCAAGTTTGCCAACATTACGCAGGCTGATCTGCTGGCAATTGCCGACCGGTTCGGTATCGGCACAGCGCCGAAAGTCATAAAGCAGGTAAGGGAAGCAGTTGCCGCCTGGCCCGATTTTGCCAGACAGGCCGGGGTGAAACCGGCCGAGGCAAACAGGATTCTCGCCCATCACTCCCTGTTGTAGCGATAGGCGTGCATCGTCGCTCCGTATCAAATATTGGCCAGGCTGCGCTAATATTTAATTTTTAAGATGTGACCCTAAATTTCCTCTAAATTTCCTCTGGTAAGAATTCAAAACTATTTCGCGGAAGCATTACTGCCAGCGAGAAGTTCGTCAATAACCGGATCCATTTTACTTTTTGTACTATTCCATTTCATAACTGACAAACCGCCTGTACCATTCAAATGGTATTCGGCATATCCAACTTGGTTCTTCCTATGATACAAACGCAATTCGGCATGATGCATATAGTTTGCCAAGTCCCAAGTCATGTTACACATATATGAAAGATGAAATTCACATTCAGATGGCATATCGTTTGTATAGATTTTGGTAGAAATATCATGACGCTCAAAATTGTCACAAATAACGTTTATCATGTCGCCATCAAAACACATCTGTTGACCATCCTCAATACAGACATGCTGCATTTTTGCCATCAATGAGTCTTTTACAGGTCTGACCTTTACAGCAGTACATCCATATGCAACAACCAACATCAATGAAGCAATAAATAATCTCATCGATAACATTTAACACACCTCTGTTAACATTACTGTCCCAGCGTTTAGCTGAATCCAAACAGCATGTTACCTTTTTTGGAACCAGGCTGGGAACGTTGCTTGCTATCTTGCAATTGTTTGCAATTGTTGCCGGGACAACCCAAGTGACAGCCCAAACTCCTTTATTGACCTTTCATTTTGTCTCACGAACATTTTTTTTGAAGCCTGACAATACTTCTAAACGAGCCTGGCAGTGCTGTCAAGCTAAGGTAAACCGTAAATTTGGGGAGTAAAGGGAGCAAATGCGTGATTAACTCGGGCAAGGGGGGGGGCAGATTGTCCCCCCCCCTTTTTTTGGAGGGCTTTGCCCAAATCCGGATCGCGTCTGCGCATCTTTTTTCAATAATCGGCAGGATTGGCGGAATCCGTAAAATTGTAACCAGATGCTAATCATGTGGGATATCGGCCGTGGTCATGGCCCGCAGCCATGCGTCTAGGCGGTCCAGGAGCATGGTGCGGTCGAAGTTCTGCTCAAAGCAGGCGCGGCCGTTGTGGCCCATGGCCTGCCGAGCAGTTTCGGCCATGGCGGCCATGGCAAGCACACCCTTGGCCAGGGCCTCCGGGTCTTCGGCGGGCACGGCCAG
>DYDL01000146.1 GCA_020717925.1 Desulfocapsa sp. | reverse complement strand
GTCCCCTTGGCGTCACTTGGCCGTCAAAACGTCCCCTTGGCCGTCCCCCAGTTCAGGCTTGCAGGAAGCCAGAATCTCAAGAATCTGCTGTTTTGTTTTCATGCTGCCGCCAGTTAGAGACACTGTTGACTCCGTTAACTAAATTACGCGGCACAGCGCGTCCGGGCATTATGCAGTTTGCCGCAGACGGCCATCGGCCAGCTTGATAATAATGTTGTTGGCCTGTTCCAGGCGATCAACCATGGAGCGGAACAGGTGCTTGGCCACGTCTGGATACTTTTCAATGACCTCGGGCAGTTTGTCGCCCGGGAAGCGCTTGATAGTGGTGCGGCCCTTGGCCACGATGGAGGCAGACCGTGGTTCGCTTGAAATCGCGCTCATCTCGCCGAAATATTCACCAGGCTGGACAATCTCGGCGATCTTCTTGCCATCCCGCACCACCAGCACGGCGCCGCGCACCAGCTTGAAGAAATCCTTGTCCACGTTGTCCTGGCGCACGATGATGTCGCCGTCCTGGTATTCCTCGATGTCCGGGTTGACCAGATAGGCCGGCAAGCTCTCCTTGGTGATGACCGTCTTGCGCAGGATCTCCTCGACACTGGTTTCGCCCATACGGGCCTTGAGCAGACCGGCATCACGCAGGGGCACCATGCCCTCCTGAATGGCAATCTTGCGCAGTTGGTCCTCCGGCACCTGGGCGTTGATCGCCTTGGCGACCTCGTCGGTGACCTCCATCAGTTCAAAAAGACCGAGCCTCCCCTTGTAGCCCACCCCTCGGCAAACGCTGCAACCCTGCGGCCCGTAGAGGGTGAGGTCAGGAATAACCGCCTCGCTAAAGCCCATGCCGATCAACTCGTCGTGCGGATAGACTGCAATCGGAGCCTTGCACTTCTGGCACAGACGTCTGGCCAGGCGCTGGGAAAGCACCATGGTCACCGCCGAGGCGAGCATGTAAGGGGGAATGCCGATATCCACCATACGGCTGATGGTGGCCGGACTGTCGTTGGTATGCAGGGTGCTTAGCACCAGATGGCCGGTCATGGCTGCTTTGATGGCGATCTCGGCGGTTTCCATGTCGCGGATCTCGCCCACCATGATGATGTCTGGATCCTGGCGCAGAAAGGCCTTGAGCGCCTTGGCAAAGGTCATGCCGATCTCGGCGTTGACGTTAACCTGATTGATGCCGCGGAAGTTGAACTCCACCGGATCCTCGGCCGTGAGCAGCTTGGTCTCTTCCTTGTTCAGGGAGTTCAAGATGGAGTACAGGGTCACGGTCTTGCCGCTGCCGGTGGGGCCGGTGACGAGCAGCAACCCTTGCGGCGCCTTGATGCAGCGCTTCAAGGTGTCGAAGGTAGTCTGTTCAAATCCCAGCTTGGTGAGATCGACATTCAGCGACGTTTTGTCGAGGATACGAAGAACCACTGACTCGCCAAACAGGGTCGGCAGGGTGGAAACCCGGAAATCGACAACCTTGTTCTTGCCAACCCGCATCTTGATGCGGCCGTCCTGCGGCACCCGCCGCTCGGTGATGTCGAGGCTGGCAAGAATCTTAAGCCTTGAATTCAAGGCATTTTTGATGTTCATCGGCAGGTTCATGGACTTGTACAAATTGCCGTCCAACCGGTAACGCACCTGCAAGTTCTTCTGAAATGGTTCAATATGAATATCGCTGATGCCGTCGGTGACCGCCTTCACCAGAATGCCGTTCACCAGTTTGATGATGGGTGCGTCAGTGGCGGAATACTGGTCAAGGCCAACCTCGTCTCCTGCGAGGCCTTCATACTCATAACCCTCGGCCGCCTCCGAGGCGAGAGCCCCGAAGTCGTCGATCTGGGTAACCGTCTCCTCTTCCTCGTCACGCGTCTCTTCGCCGCCGCCCAGCAGCAGATTATATTCTTCGTCGCTGATCTTGTAGTGCTTGCGATAGGCCTCGACAATGTCCTTTTCCGTGGACACCGATACCACCAAACTCAGCTTCACCTCGGTCTGCAGCTCTTCCACGGCATGGGTATCCGTGGGTTCCGCCATGGAGACATGCAGAGTGTTTTCCTCAAGACGCAGGGGAAACGCCCAATACTTCCTGGCCACCTTGTACGGCAGAACCTTCATGGCCTCGGGAGTTGGTGGCTGCCGGGCAATCTGCACAGCAGGGTAGTTGTGAAGACGACTCAAAAAATTGAGGATGGTATCTTCCTCGATGTACCCGAGGCGGATGAGGATGGTACCAAGCCTGGCGGTGCTCTTCTTCTGCACCGCCAGAGCTTCCTGGAGCTGACTGGTGTTGATGTAACCCGACTTGCAGAGCAGGTCGCCAATCTTTTGCTTACCGGCCCCGGACTGATCCTTGACCGAGGTCCGAAGACCGCTGCGCTGGTTGCGGGCCTGGTTCAAATCGTCTGGGCTGGGTAGTGGTCGTGCCATGGGCGGAATCTACCTTCTCATGGGAAAATGAACTATTTTCTCTTTATACCATCATTGCAAGGTTGCCACAAGCAACCGAGGAGAGCAGTTGCCGTGATGGGACATATTGGACTTATCGGACGGATGGGACGGATGTTTAAGCCTTTAGCCTTCAGCAAAAAAAAACACTGGCCAAAAGAGACGCGTCCTTTTGACCAGTGCTGGTTGTGAAAATATCTAACGCTTCCTAGAACAGACCTGATACCTTGCCGGTTTCGGGGTCAACGTCAATGCGGCGGAAGGCCGGATTCGAGCTGGTGCCGGGCATCAGGCTGATGGTGCCAGCGCATGGGCAGAGGAACTTGGCACCGGAATAAATCAGCACGTCGCGGACCGGCAACCGCCATCCCTTGGGCACGCCCTTCAAGGTCGGATCATGGGTCAGACTCAGGTGGCTCTTGACCATCATGGTGGCATAGTCGGCATACTTGGGATCATTCTCAAGCATTTTGGCCTTGGTCAGGGCCTCGGGAGACCAGTCAACGCCGTCACCGCCGTAAACCTCCTTGGTGATCATCTCAACGCGGTCGCGCAGCTTCATCTCAAGAGGATAGAGGAACTTGAAGTTGTTCTCTTCCTTGCAGGCGTCGATAACCGCATCGGCGAATTCCAGAGCCCCGTCGCCGCCCAGTTCCCAATGCTTGGACTCGGCGCAGCGGGCGCCGGCAGCCTCGGCGATCCGGCGGACCACCTTGCATTCCGCGTCGGTATCGGAATAGAAACGGTTGATGCAGACCACCGGATTGATGCCGGCCTTGCGGATAACGTTGATCAGATGGACCATGTTTTCGCAGCCCTTCTCGACCAGTTCAATGTTTTCCTTGGTGTAGGCCTGATCCAGCGGCTTGCCCGGCACGACCTTGGGACCGCCGCCGTGCATCTTGAGCGCGCGGATGGTGGCGGTCAGGACGGAAACGTGGGGTTTCAGTCCCGAATAGCGGCACTTGACGTTCCAGAATTTCTCAAAACCGATATCAGCGGCAAAGCCGGACTCGGTGACGTTGTAGTCAAAGAGCTTCAGGGCGACCCGGTCGGCAATGATCGACGACTGACCGACGGCGATGTTGGCAAACGGGCCGGCGTGGACCAGGCAGGGGTTGTACTCCGCGGTACACATCAAGGTCGGGTTGATGGTGTTGCGCATAAAAGCGGCCATGGCGTTGCCCACTTCCAGGTCGCGGCAGGTAACTGGGTTGCCGTTCTTATCAAAGGCCACGGTGATGTTGTTGATCCTCTCTTTCAAGTCGGCCAGGTCGGTGGCAATGGAGAGGATGGCCATCAACTCGGAGCCCACGGCAATACCGAATTTGGACTGCATAACAAAGCCGTCGGTGCGGCCGCCGAGGCCGATGACGATGTTCCTGAGCGCCTGGGCGCAGAAGTCGATGATCCAGCCAAACTCAACGCGGGTAGGGTCGATGTCAAGACGGCGCATGCCGGTAAGCCTGGCCAACTGCTCATCGTTATAATTCCGCTCATGCTGCATGCGGGCGGTCATGGCCACCATGCCCAGGTTGTGGGCATTCATGATGTCGTTGATATCGCCGGTGAGCCCTAGGGAGAACTCGGTCATCGGAATAAGCAGGGAGTTGCCGCCGCCCGCCGCCGTGCCCTTGACGTTCATGGTCGGGCCGCCGGAAGGTTGACGCAGGGCGCCGCCCACATTCATGCCGCGTTTGCCGAGGCCTTCCATCAGGCCGCAGGAGGTAGTGCTTTTCCCTTCACCCAGTGGGGTGGGGGTAATCGCGGTAACCTCAATGTATTTGCCGTCCGGCTTATCTTTGAGACGGTTGATGATTTTCAGGAAATCGAGTTTGGCCAACCTGCCCATGGGGAGGATTTCGTCCTTCTCAAGCCCCAATTTCTCCCGCCACTGCTCGGGTGTGGGCATGTTCTTCTCGGCTGCCTCGGATATCTGCCAGTCCGCCATTTTCACCGCATCGTAAGCCATTCTTCCCTCCTTCTTTTATTGATTGATCAGGTTAAAACCAAATACACCATATCCTTGCCGGACCGCGTGAGCAGCCGGATATTTACCTGGATTACTGCAATGAAATCAAACGAAGAAGCTGGGCTATACCGGGCCTACCTTGAGAAACAGAACCAAGAAAAACTACCGGATTATCAGAATGAAAGCAACAGATAGAATCCGAGGAGGAAAAAAATGGCGCGGAAGCGGGCCATGCCCGCGATCATCACTGAAACACCGCCTGGAATTTTTTAGCGAAATCTGCCTGCAAGGGAATCATCACCTCACGCATGGAGGGCTCGGCCGCCTGGCTGGTGCGTTGCCTGAAGATGTGCGCCCATTCAAGCAGATTGGCGTAGACGATAATCTCGGTCTTGCATGAGTTAGGCAGAACGGTGCGGGCCGCCTGGGGGGACGAGGTTTCCAGGAGCTTCAGGTAAAGACGCTCGGCATCAAGCATCGCCTCCTCCCACAAGCCATACTCCGGGCTGCCACCCTCGTAGAACATGGGCTTGATAAAGGTCACCTCGCTGCCGAACTTCTCCTCGCTGTAACGGCAGTAGCGTTGGCTCTCCTGCAAAAAAGAGCAGGGCCGATGACGGACGATCTCGTGGGTCACAGCGCGATTCACCGTGAACTTGACCGCCACAAAGCGGTGCCGGGCCAGCAGATGGGCGGGGAGTTGATCGCGCTCCTCTGCCCCCACCTCCTCGACCAACACGCCTGACTGCCGCACCCAGCCATGGGGCGGGGCCAGGTCGTCAAAAAGCAAGGGGAAACGGCCAGCCAGGAAGCCAGTGATAGCCTTGACCAGTTTCACCCCCGGATTTTCCGCATACACTTCGCGAAAGGCGCGAACGCTGCCCGTGACCAGAAGTTCCTTGCTCTGCACCCGATCCACCTGTAAAAACTTGGGCAGACAGGCAAAAAACTGCTGCACTATGGAGTTGGACTCCACCTCAATCATGAGGGTGATCACCGCCATCTCCATGACCGAGTTGTGGCCCCGCTTGATAATGCTACGCACGAACGGTTCGGCCGAGCCCTCGCTGATCTTGTCCTCGCTCTTGTAGCAGATGCGGCCGCAGGATTCGATACGCACGGCCAAACTAACCTCATCAAGGTGGTCGAGAATCTCATAGGAGGGCGGGATAACGCGCATGGTCTCTCAATCCTTTCAGGTGTAGCTACTTAGGTTGTTTAGACTGTAGTCTGTTAGGAATACATATTTAAAACTTTGCCACTTTGCACCGTTGCCACTCTGCCCTTTATCTACCCCACCTAAACACCTACAGACTATCCACCTAACAACCTATTTCTGGTCAGGAACACTTGCAGTCGCACTGGCTTTGGCCAACGCTGCCGCTGTGCGACGATTCCCAGAAAGGGCTCATGGCTCGCAGCTCGGCGATAATGGGCGGCAGCTTGGCCAGGACAATATCCACCTCCGCCTCGGTGTTATAGACGCTCAGACTCAAACGCACCGAGCCGTGCGCCGCGGTGAAGGGCACGCCCATGGCCCGCAAGACATGGGAGGGCTCAAGCGACCCCGAGGTGCAGGCCGAGCCTGACGAGGCGCAGATATTATAGCGGTCGAGGTGGAGAAGAATGGCCTCGCCCTCGACAAACTCAAAACTGATGTTTGTGGTGTTGGGCAACCGTTCTCTCTTGTGGCCGTTCAGCATGGCCCTGGGCACCGAAGCCAGTAGACCATTCTCCAGCCGATCACGCAGGGCGCGCACCTGGCTGTTCTCCCTGGCCAGATTGGCCTGGGCCAACTCGCAGGCCCGGCCCAGGCCGACAATGGCGGCGCTGTTTTCCGTGCCGCCGCGGCGGCCCCGCTCCTGATGGCCACCCACCATGAAGGGCACAAAAGGCGAGCCTTTACGGACATAAAGAACGCCGATCCCCTTGCTGGCGTGCAGTTTGTGGCCTGACAATGAAAGGAAGTCGACCGGCACCCGGGCGAGGTCAATGGGAATCTTGCCCACCGCCTGCACCGCGTCGGTATGAAAGAGGATGCCGCGACTTTTGGCCATCTCCGCCATGGTAGCAATGGGAAAGATGACGCCGGTCTCGTTGTTGGCCCACATGACGCTGACCACGGCCGTGTCCTCGGTGAGGCTCGCCTCGTACGCTGCCAGATCCAGGGTGCCGTCCCTCTCCACCGCCAGTTGGGTGAGCCGGTGCTTGTGGCCGGTGAGCGAGTCCAGGCTCTCGCAGAGGTGCTTGACCGCCGGATGCTCCACCCGGGTGGTGACGATATGACGCTTGCCAGGAAAGGATTGCAAAGAAGAAAGAATGGCCGTGGAGTCGGACTCCGTGCCACAACTGGTGAAGATGATCTCCTCGGGCTCGGCGCCCAGGATAGCGGCGATTTTTTCCCGGGCCTGATCGATATGCCGGCCCACCTGGCCGCCAAAGCTGTGCATGCTCGACGGGTTGCCGTAGAGGTCGGCAAAAAAAGGCTGCATTGCCGCCAGCACCTCGTCCGCCACCCTCGTGGTGGCGTTGTTATCCATATAGACCACGTCAGCCATGCTGGCCCTCCTCGACGATCAGGGAATCGAGCACCTGCTCGCGCAGTTTCTTTTCCACGTATTCCTTAAGCGTGGTCTGGGACTTCTTGCAACTCACGCAGGCGCCGCGCAGGGAAACCGAGACAAAGTCGCCATCCACGTCGAGGAGTTCTATGTCGCCACCGTCGCGCTTAAGCGCCGGCCTGATCTCGCGTTCCAGGACGTCTTCAATCATCTTGATCTTCTGAATGTTGGTCAGCCGTTTTGGGACGCCGACACCACCCTTCTCCTGCCGCCCCTCGTGCCGAACCTCAATGATGATCTCCTGGATGCGATCAACGCACTTGCCGCAACCGCCCCCGGCCTTGGTGAAATTGGTGACCTCTTCCACGGTGCGCAGGTTGCTCTCGCTGATGGCGCGCCGGATCTCCAGATCGGTAACGCCGAAACACTCGCAGACCAGTTCACCCTGGGCCATGGGCAAAACGATACCGCGATAGTTGGCAATGGCGGCCTCCAGCGCCTCGCGGCCCATGACCGAACAGTGCATCTTCTCCTTGGGCAGGCCGCCCAGATATTGAGCAATATCCTCGTTGGAAACCTTGGAGGCCTCTTCCAGGGTGAGCCCTTTGATCATTTCGGTGAGGGCGGAGGACGACGCGATGGCGCTGGCGCAGCCAAAGGTCTTGAATTTGGCGTCAGCAATCCGCTTTTTCTCGGCATCGAGCTTGAAAAAAAGCTTCAGGGCATCGCCGCAGGCCAGGGAACCAACCTCGCCGATGCCGTCCGCGTTTGCGATCTCCCCCACATTCCTGGGGTTGAGAAAATGATCCTTGACCTTATCAGTATAATCCCACATGACTATTTCACCATCGTGTACGCGCAAGAGCATTGCATCTGATTTTTATAAAAATAGAGAGGCATCTTAATTTTTTGAAATTTAAAAAGCAACATCTTATCCCGTGAGATCAAGGGGACGATGGCACGAAAGAATGGAC
>DYDL01000427.1 GCA_020717925.1 Desulfocapsa sp. | reverse complement strand
GTGTTCCGACGGGATGGAACTGCAAGCTAAACCCTGCTGGTTCTGCCGCTGTTACCGTAAGAGGCGTAAAGCTCATGAGCAGCGCGACAGTGACACCTAAGTTTGTTATGCGATTAAGCATTACGTTCATTTTCCTTGACGCTCAACGTAAAAGTGAGGAAAGGAGGAAGGGGAACATCTTAAAAATTAAATATTATCTTTTTTCCTTTGTTGATGCATACCGATCAAGCTGGGTGTTTGGTCCACAGATCGTGACTTGGCATATTATCAATATTTAATTTTTAAGATGTGATCCCTAATTCTCGCCCTAATTCTCGCCCGGATAGGCCATAAAAAAATCCCAGATCACATCGTTGGCCACCAAAGCCTGGGTGGCCGCCTCCTTGCCACGGCTTACCACCTGCGCACCAGGCCAGGAATGGCCCCCTTCATTCACCACGCAGAGTTGCACCGATGCGTTGCCAGCGCAACCTGAATACGCCTCGCAATAAGCCCCTGGCGTCTCCAGTACGCGGCGTGGTGTGGGCTGGCACTGATCGCGCTGCACCCAACGCGCGATGGTTTCGGGCACCGACACGAAATCCATCACCTTGTTCTCGTCGCGGAAAACGTCATTGCCTGCGCCGCCGTTGAATAGCACATGCGTGTCATTCCTGGCGTGGATGTGTAGCACCGGGATGGGCCGCACCGGCTGGCAGACACTCAACGCCTCCGTGCCCGCCACCGAGGCCACCGCCGCAAACAGGTCGGCCGCCTCGCAAGCCAGGCGGTGCGCCATCATGCCGCCATTGGACATACCCGTGGCATAAATTCGTGCTGGATCCAGCTTGAGCCGGGCGCTCAATTGAGCCACCACGGCACGCAGAAAACCCACGTCATCCACCTTGCGGTCGCGCGCATCCCCACAGCAACCCCCCGCATTCCAGGTGGCGAACTTGCCTCCCGGCAACTTGCTGTAGCCGTTGGGAAAAGCCACCACGAAGCCGGCGCTATCCGACTTGCTGATCAGCCCGTAACGCTCGTTGTCCGCCATGTACTCGGCGAACCCACCGCCGCCGTGTAAGGCCAGCACCAGAGGGGCTGCTTGTGTGGGGTCAAGACGGGCTGGCACATGCACGACGACCTTGCGCTTCTGGCCTTGGTGCGTGATTTGAATCGTGTGCGTGCCGGTAGAGAGAGGCCCCGTCGCAGGCTCTTCCTTGGCCGCGCGCCGTTGCGCCAAGCGTTCACGCAGGCTGAGGCCGGAACTGTCCTGGGCCACCCCTGGCGGAACGGCAACACTGAGGGACAAACAGACCAGGGAAACAAGGGTCAGCACGAACCGGTTCATAAGGATACCTCGCAACTGGATAGACAACCAAGCTCGCGCGCAGGGCGCTTACGGCCCCTAATTCTCCCTTGTCAT
>DYDL01000145.1 GCA_020717925.1 Desulfocapsa sp. | reverse complement strand
CAAGTGAGGAAGTTGTGGCTCAGCAATCCGCAACAGCGCACGGGCGGCTTCGATCTTGATCTCCAAGGGGCTTAAGTTGAATGTATCAAAAAGAGCGGTCGCCGAGGTAGCGGTCGCGAATTGGCCAAGTGCCCATGCTGCGCCAGCACGCAGTTCGTCGTCGCGTTGAGAGTCCTGCAAAATTTCAACCAGCAGATGTTCGCTTCGGTTTTTGGGTATCTCGGATGCGACAATGACGGTTTCGAGTTGGGTTTCAAGAGGTACCGCAAATATTGAACTGTGCAGCTTGCTTTCCATGAACTCCCAGCCTTTCGCGTCGTCGTCATGTGCCGCAAGCGCGGCCGCGGCCTCAAGTTGGACATAAATGTCCTCATCGTTGTCGGCCATTCTCGCTGCTAGCATTGGCTGTGCGGTGGTGTAGCCTCTGTAACGCAACGCTTTGGCGGCAGCGTACCTCTCGCTCAGGTTGGCGCTTGCAAGTTTGTCTATGAAATAGGCTTCATTGACTGACGCAGGGCATTGGAGCACTATACTGACAGGTACGACTGCTGCAACAATCTGGTTTGCCTTGACGGTATCGCCAACATTGACCTGTGGCAGCAAGGTTATCTTGCCTTTGCTCCGGCTCAATTGGATCGATTGTTTTCTTGCTCCGGAAATAGGGGTAAGGCTGATCCTGCCCGATTCCACCGTCGCAACAACTGATTGCTGGTTCGCGCAAGCACATGTCCACATCACCCGTATTTCCGATCCTTCCTCTACCCCTTTTGGCCGGGTGATGGATACCTGCTTTGCAGCGAATGCTTGCCGCATATCTCTGACATTGACGAAATGAACAGGTGAGCTTTGCTTAAGGTTTATCGGAGAATCGTTACTTTGCTCGAAGACAACGATTGAAACAAGGTCGTCGTCGCGCATGCCAGCGTCCCAAGCCCGCCTCGGATCATTGAGGGAATGGGACATTGATATTTCAAGTTTTGTCTTGCCGCGTGATTCAAACCGTAATCCAGTGTTCAGGCATAGTGCGTCAGGGACACGGACACGTTTAATCTTGATCTTCTTCCAGATTTTGAAACCTGTAGAACCCCGCTCAAGCTCGATTGGGTTGAATCCCATCGCCTTCAATCGGGCAATGGTTGCGTTTGTACCTGCGGCCCCGACCGCTAGTTTTCGCAGGAAACTGTCGTCACTTTTGAAGTTGTTTGCCACTATGACACCACCGTAAGCTCGGGACTATTTTATTTGTCAGCATTTTAGATGACGAATAGGCTGGCCGCTGACAGATAAACGCTTCTTATTCCAGATTTTGTACCTGTTCGCGCATTTTTTCAATGTCGTTTTTCAGTTCCACGCTCAGGTGGGCGACCTTGGCGTTATTGATCTTGGAGGCCACCGTGTTGATTTCCCGATTGAATTCCTGGAGTAGAAAGTCGAGGCGCCGGCCCACGGGTTCATCCATTTCGAGGTAGTTGTGAAACTGGTTGATGTGGCTGCGGGTGCGGGTCAACTCCTCGGTGATATCCACCTTGTCGGCGAGAAGGGCGCCCTCCTGGGCCAGGCGGGACGGGTCAATATCCACGCCCTGCAGAAGTTTGTCAAGCCGATCCTTGAGGGCTGTCTGGCGGGCGGCAAGAATGGTGGGCAGGGCAACGGCAATGTCCTTAACCCGTCTGTCTATCTGTTTGAGCAGCCGGAGCAGTTCCTTTTTCAGGGCCTGGCCTTCTTTCTCCCGCATGCGTTGGCATTGTTTCATGGCCTTGGCCAGGGCGGGCTGTATGGCGGCCCAGACCGCATCCGCATCTTTTTCCTGGTCCACGTTGGTGATGACCTGCTGGAAGGCAGCCACCATGGCCAGATCCGGTTGGCCGGGCAGGCCCAGTTTTTTTTGAATGGCAACGAGGGCCTGGCAGTATTCATGGGCCAGGTCGAGGTTTGGACGTACATGCGATTCGCTGGTTTCGCCCCGGCTGGATACCGACACCTCAATGTGGCCTCGGGAAAAGACCGTGGACACCTCCTTTTTGACCCGTTCCTCTATGTCCATCAGGTCTCGCGGGGTCCGCACCTTCAGGTCCAGGAAGCGATGGTTCACCGAGCGTATTTCCACGGTCCAGGTCGTAGGGCCAACGTGAGATTCACCCCGGCCAAAGGCGGTCATGCTTAACAACTTTTTCATGGCAAGACCTCCAGCAGTTCAGCGGCCGTGGCGGTGGCGGTGCCGATCTTGCCAACCACGATGCCGGCCGCGTAATTGGCCAGCACCGCGGACGCGGCCAGGGGCAGGCCATTGGCCAAGCCCAGGGAGAGGGTGGCGATCACCGTATCGCCGGCGCCGGTCACGTCATATACCTCCTTGGCCTGCGTGGGGATGGTGGTGATGGGGCCACCCTTCTCCAGCAGGGCCATGCCCGCCTCGCCGCGGGTGATGAGGATGGCCGCGATGTTAAGCTTGTCGATAATGGTCCGGGCGGCACGGGTGAGGGATTCATCGTCGACAATGGCGATACCGGACAGCATTTCCGCCTCGTGTTGGTTGGGGGTGAGCAGGGTGATGTCGCGGAAACGTTCCGGCCGGCCGGGTTTGGGGTCGGCGATCACCGGGATCTCCGGATGGGCGGCCAGAAGTTTCCTGAACTCATCCATGAATTGCGGGCTGATCATGCCCTTGTCATAGTCAGAGATGATCACCGCGTCAAAGGTGGTCAGCCGTTGGCCGACGAAATCCAGGAGTTGGCGCATGGCGCCCTCGGGCAGGGGGGCGACCTGTTCGCGGTCATAACGCACCACCTGCTGGCTTTGCGCGATAATCCTGGTTTTCAGGGTGGTGGGCCGACCGGGCAACCGCACCACTCCGGCAATGGGGGAGGAGATTTCCTCGAGCAGTCGGCTGAGGTGGTCGGCCATGGCGTCGTCGCCCACCGCGCCGCACAGGGTGGCTTGGGCGCCCATGGCGTAAAGGTTGTGCAGGACGTTGGCCGCGCCACCCATGAGCAGGTTTTCTCGGGTGACGTTCACCACCGGCACCGGCGCCTCGGGTGAGATGCGGGAAACCGAACCCCAGATGAAGTGATCCACGATGATGTCGCCGACCACCAGGATGCGGTTTTTGGGGAAATTGGCCACTGTCTGGCGCAGGGCATTGTTGTTTTCAGTCAAAAGTGTGCTCCTTTTTTGTAACTGCTCAGGTTGTTTAGACTGTAGGCTGTAAGCCTGTTCCAAACCTAAAAGACTCAACGCCTACAGACTATCCACCTGAGATTTTTTTCAAGCCCGTGTCCTGATTGTCTGATGGCGTCACGCGCGGAGTCGCCGTAAATGTTGTGCCACCTGCCGGACCAAAGCCTGAATAAGATCGTCTGTCCATATTGCGCCCGGGGTAACCGCGATGGTGGTGGTGCGGCCGGCGCACCCCTGCGAGTGCCAGCGGGCCTGGAACCTGGCATTGGGCGCGCCGGCGAAGGCGATCACCGATGGCGTGTCCAGGGCCGAGGCAATATGCTGGCAGCAGGAGTCGTAGCCGAAAAAGCCATCCGCCTGGCCGATGAGGGCGCCCAGGGCGCCGATGCTGCCGCGAAAACCGACGACCCCGTGCTGGAAGGGGGGGGGGCTCGTCGCCATTTCCTCTTCGTGGAGAAAGGAGGTGGCCAGGCCGCGCTCCCGGCAGGCGGCAAGCAAAGCCTCGACCCGGTGCAGGCCAACGTCCTGGGTGCCTGAGTCGAGGAGGATAAGGGTGTTTTTGTCCTCCAGCAGGGTGTGGAGCAGCCCCTCCTCAAACGGGTCGGGAATTCTTTTTGCCTCATTATTCCCGACACCCAGGCTGATCACCAGGAGAAAGGCGCCTGCCCGGCCGGCCGCGTATTGGCTGGCCTCCATCAGATGGCGCGGAGCAAAGGAAACCATGGGCCAGACATGCTGGTCGGGGCCGAACATGCGGTCGCACCAGCGGTTGGCGAGTTCGGGCAGAGACGTAGCAGGGCCTTCGGCCACGTCTTCCCTGGAGGGGAAAAGGCGGGTGATGCCCGGAGCGGCCAGGGGGAGCAGCCCCAACTGGGTGAGGCGGGAGTCGGTATCCACCACCAGCACTTCCTTGTCTTGCAGGCGTTGTTGCTCCGCTATCGCCAGGCGATACAGGTCAGTCCAGACCGTGATCCGGTTGGTCATGTTGCCATGCCGGTCGTAGGCCAGCGGCAGGTGGCGCAGTCTGGGCGTTGTATGGAACACTCGGGGGATATGGGCCGGGCCGGCCACGATGATTTCGGCCTGGGGCATGGCCCGCGCCACTCTCTGGGCCAGCACGCCGGTAATCACGACATCGGCGCCAATGGTGACCCGGGAGGGCAGAAGAATGTGGCGGATTTTCGCCATTGCCGGACGGGAGAGCGATGGCGCGGCCAGCAGCCGGTGATAGCCAGCCTGCATGTTGTTCTCGTTATCAAGGCCAAGCTGCGACAGCAGGGCGCGCATCAAGCGGCCAGCGGTGGTGGCCCCAAGGCAGCAGACCATTCTGGCCAGCACCTTGGCGCAGACCTGCATGCCCCGGCTGGAGAAATCATTGCTCAGGCCTTCGATAATGGTGCCGTAAAGAGCGCTCAGGGCCTGTTCGGCCTGCTCCGCGGAGTCTGACAGAGCCAGGCGGCACAACTGGTCGACAGGGCCGAGATCAGGGTCGGCCTGCCGAAGAAAGTCGGCCATGAAAATGGCCGCCAGTTCAGCCGCCGCGCCATCGGCGGGGGGCAGGATCGCTGTCTGCAAGATGTGCTGAGTCATGGAATCAAAGGGCTTCAGTTGTTTTGGGTTTTTAAGGTTACCTGCCGCACTATAGACGCCCGTGGCAAGAGGGGCAAGCCCAGAGTGATGTGATCGGGCTATTGACGTGACAAAGGAGCTTACAAATTCTGGCAGGCTTGGTACAATACACGTTAATTTGCAGGTGCATAGTTGGTAGGTAGTTAACTTTCTGGAAGGTGCCCCCATGCCAGATATTTTATCAGCAAACTATTATGTCACCCTGTTAAACAGTATTCAGGATCCTGTTTGCGTGGTGGACCGTGACTATAGGATTAAGTTCATGAACGAGGCGGCCAGGAAGGCGACCTCGGTCGAGAATTTAACGCCCGGGGCTACCTGCCATATGCTCACCCGCGGCAAGGATCGGCCATGCTGGGAAGAGGGCATACGATGTTCGGTCAACGAGGTTTTTGCGAGCGGCGCAAGCGTCAACATCTGGCATCCATTCGGCCGGGATGATTCCGGCGCGCCGCTGCGCGAGGTCGTCGCCTATCCTGTTTTTGACGACCAGGGCAAGGTGGCCGCCGTCATCAAGATGGAAAAGGAGATCATCCGCACAGAGTTGCTGCAACATCTGGAGGCCGCGGAGCAGGATCTGCGACAGGAAAAACAGCGGATCGAGCTGGCCCAGCAGGAACAAATTCTCAAGCACAAGGAGTTACAGCGGCTTTTTGGTCAGGTGGAAAGGGCCAAGCGGGAATGGGAGGCCACCATGGATTGCATCCCTGACATGGTGATCCTGGCCAACGATCACGAGCAGATCCATCGCTTCAACCGGGCACTGGCCCAGTTCGCCAACAAACCCTTTCTTGAGATCATCGGTAAGTGCTGGATGGATTTTCTGCTTGATAACGGCATGGAGGAGAGTGGTTTTTTTGGCAATGACGTTGAGTTCAGTCATAAACCATCGGGTCGTTTCTTCACGGTGCGGGTCTATGCCGCAAGTTCCGATAAGCTCACAGTTGAGGGGTCGGTGGTCACCGTGCATGATGTCACCGAACACAAGATGCTCCATTCCGAGCTTGAAGGGGCCTACAACGAACTCAAGCTTACCCAGGCCAAGATCCTGCAACAGGAAAAGATGGCCTCCATCGGCCAACTGGCCGCCGGCGTGGCCCACGAGATCAACAACCCCATCGGCTTTGTCAACAGCAACCTTGGTACCCTGCGGAAGTATGCCGTCAAGCTGGGGGAGTTCATCGAGGTGCAGGCCAAAATGATCGTTGCGCTCGGCACGGCCGCAAGCCAGGAGGAACACAGCGAGGCCAGGAAGAAATTCAAGGTGGACTATGTACTCCAGGATATTACCGACCTGGTGGAGGAGTCGCTGGAAGGGGTGGAGCGGGTGCGCACGATTGTCGCCAACCTTAAGACCTTCTCCCGCGTGGACCAGGCCGAGCGCAAGGCCAGCGACCTTAACGAGTGTCTGGAATCCACCATCAATATCGTCTGGAATGAGCTCAAGTACAAGGTCGATCTCAAGCGTGAATACGGCGAACTGCCGCTCGTTGTCTGCTATCCCCAGCAACTCAACCAGGTGTTCATGAATCTTCTGATGAACGCGGCCCAGGCCATTGCCGAACACGGCGTCATCACGGTACGCACCTGGCATGATGATGGTGTCGTGCGGGTAGCGATCACGGACACGGGTAACGGTATCCCGGCCGAGAATCTGCCCCGGCTTTTCGAGCCCTTCTTTACCACCAAGGAGGTGGGCAAGGGCACTGGCCTGGGACTGTCCATCGCCTATGACATCGTCACCAAGCAGCATCACGGCGAGATTTCGGTGCAGAGCGAGGTGGGGTGTGGCACCACCTTCATGGTAACCATTCCCCTGGTCGAGGAGGGAAGCGCGGATGCCTGAGCCGGTGAAGATCCTCTTTGTGGACGACGAGCGCAGCGTATTGCGTTCCCTGGAGCGCTTATTTCTCGAGGATGAGTATGAGATCATTACCGCTCTGTCCGGCGAGGAGGGGCTGGTAATATTGGATGGCACCATGCCTGTCCAGGTGGTTGTTGCAGACTATCGGATGCCGGGAATGAACGGAGTGGATTTTTTAAAACAGGTGCATGCACGCTGGCCGGATACCATCCGCATCGTGCTCTCTGGTTATGCCGATACCGCCTCGGTGGTATCGGCAGTGAACGAGGGCCAGATTTACCGCTTTATCGCCAAGCCATGGAATACCAGCGAACTGAAGATGGCCTTGGACAATGCCATTGAAACCTATAACCTGAATCAGATAAACCGGGAACTTACGGAAAGGTTGCAGGAATACAACGAGGAGTTGCAGGATTTGAACCGCAATCTGCGGCAGCGGGTGGAAGAGGAAACCGCTGAACTCGTGGCCCGGAACACGGAGTTAAGCAGCGCCCAGCACATCCTCGACAGTTTGCCCTGTGCCGTGCTGGGCTTGGCTGCGGACGGCACCTGCTTGCAGTGCAACCGCAAGGGTAACGAGTTTTTCTCGGCCGGCCTGCCGGAGGAGCTTGTGGAACTGGTGGCAACGGTCACCGCCCGTGGCGAACTGCGCCGGGAAGTGGCGGCCGGTTGCCGGAATTTCTTGGTGCGCGGCGCCCGCATGTTGACCGATGACGGCCAGCCGGGCGTTATCCTGGTCATGGAAGAGGTGTAGCCGGCATGGAACAGGTAAGTAAATTCCACAAGGGCAAAATTCTTTTTGTTGACGACGAGGCCAATATCCTGAAGGCCCTGCGTCGACTGTTAGCGGAAACCGAATGCGATGTGTTTATCGCCGGTTCCGGGGAGGAGGGGCTGAAGATCCTGAAGGAAAACCAGGACATGTGGTTGGTGGTTTCCGATCAGCGCATGCCGGGGATGACCGGGGTGGAGTTTCTGACCAAGGCGCGAAAGATCGCGCCGGAAGCGGTGCGCCTCCTGCTTACCGGTTACGCCGACATCCATGCCGTGGTGGATGCCATAAATAAGAGTGGAGCTTACCGTTATATCACCAAGCCTTGGAACGACGAACAACTGTTGCAGGATCTGCAGGGAGCAATGCAACATTATGCCCTGATTCAGGAGAACAAGCGGCTCCAAGCGGAACTGAAGAGGTGGAGCACGGAACTGGAGGGCATTGTCCAGGAACAGACCATGGAATTATCGCGGGAATATGACAAGGTCAAGGCCTTGAACACTCACCTGCGGGCCAATTTTAAG
>DYDL01000010.1:8443-32279 GCA_020717925.1 Desulfocapsa sp. | reverse complement strand
TTGCCGCGGCCTTTAAACTGGAGCCGGTAAAAAACAGCAATGCTGCCTGACTTTCATAATTAGTATCCATCCGGAAACTATGTTTCCTGCTAGTACCATGGAACATATATTTTTTCGCATCTACATGGTAGGTCGGGTTAGCGCAGCGTAACCCGACATCTCCTTAGCCGCTTCGTCGGGTTACGCCCTGGCGGGCTAACCCGACCTACGGAAAATATTGCGTTACAGGGTACTAGATGCTGTCAGCGGTCAGCGTTCTGCTAAAAAACTTAATTAAGCACGTTAAGCTGAAAGCTGATTGATGAAAGCTGAGCGCGTTCATCTGGGAACACGGTTTCCGGATGAACACCAATTATCCTGTAGGATGTCGGCAATACCGACAGAGCAAGAGGCAGGCAATCTGACAGGCATGCAAGACTGGTTTGGCGGTGGACCTAAATCACAAAAGCAGCTAGCCCCCCTTGGGCCTGCCCACAAATTCTATTGACAGGCATTAAATTTGTTACTACAAATTTAAAATGGGCATTACCTTTGACCACGGCAAAAACGCCAAGAACATTGCGGCGCGCGGATTGCCATTCAACCTGGTTGCCGATATGGACTGGAGCCAGGCCGTCATTCTCGAAGACCAGCGCAGGGATTACGGCGAAAGGCGTTTCCGGGCCTTCGGCTTTATCGATGGCCGGCTGTATGCGGTGGTCTTTACGCCCAGGGGTGAAGATTTGCACATCATCAGTTTTCGCAAGGCGAATCCGAGGGAGGTAAAGAGACATGGCCACCCATAAAATCAATCCAACGCTGATCGACGAAGAAAACCCGGAGTGGACCGCTGGTGATTTCAAAAAAGCCAGGCCAGCCAGCAAGGTATTACGTGAAATCCTGCCGGCGCGGGCGGCTGAAAAGATGCTTGCCCCGAAACCAGGCCGGGTCTTGGGCAGCGGCACAAAATCATCGACCACGCTCCGTTTCGATAGCGACATCCTGGCCGCCTTCAAGGCCACTGGCAAGGGCTGGCAGACCCGCATCAATAACGCCCTCCGCGACTGGCTCAAGGAACACAATCCGGCCTGATCAAGCTACCACCGACTGCCTGACAACCTGGGAGTTATCCGAGGTGCCCTCGCATTTTCTTGGAGGTATGGGGTATAATGTTCTTTTCTATTCCACTAACTTTACTTAGGACTCCCCCTTCACAGGCTAAATCTCTAAAACAACTACGCCTCCCTTGGCCTGCCAGATAATTTACAAATTGTAAATTGTATTGACAAATTGTAAGAAATGGCGCATGATTGCCTGATGATCGCCAGGAAAGCCCTCTCAACCATTCTTGAACTGGCAAAGGGATATCCGTTCAT
This sequence comes from Desulfocapsa sp., assembly GCA_020717925.1. Taxonomy (GTDB): domain Bacteria; phylum Desulfobacterota; class Desulfobulbia; order Desulfobulbales; family CG2-30-60-27; genus CG2-30-60-27. The sequence goes on along the minus strand of DYDL01000010.1, from coordinate 30,924 downwards.
TGCCATCACCGGCCCCCGCCAGTCCGGCAAGACCACGCTCAGCCGAATGGCGTTTCCAGACAAGCCATACGTCTCCCTGGAAGATCCTGATAGCCGCGAATTTGCCGGTACCGATCCTCGTCGCTTCCTGGCCCGCTACCCCAACGGCGCGATCCTTGATGAGGCCCAGCGTTCTCCGGAATTATTTTCTTACCTGCAAACCCGCGCCGACCAAAACGGCCGCATGGGTCTCTATATCCTCACCGGCTCCCAGCAGTTCGGTCTTTTGTCAGGAATTTCTCAGTCGCTGGCCGGAAGGGTCGGTATGGTGCAACTTCTTCCGTTCACCACAGAAGAGTTGCAAGAAGCGGGCAAGCTACCATCAACCCTGGACGCGATCTTGTACAAGGGGTTATATCCTCCCCTCTATGATCGTAAGCTCGCGCCTAGCCAATGGTATGCCGGCTACGTCACCACCTACCTGGAACGAGACGTTCGGCAACTGATCAATATCCGCGACCTGGCGGTCTTCCAGCGGTTTATTCGGCTCTGCGCCGGTCGCACCGGCCAGCTTCTCAACCTTTCTTCCCTGGCAAACGACTGCGGTATAACCCACAACACCGCCAAGGCCTGGATTTCGATTCTGGAGGCGAGCTATATTCTCTTCCTGCTGCCTCCGCACCACCGCAACTTTAACAAACGGCTGGTAAAGACACCGAAGCTCTATTTTCACGACACCGGGCTGGCGGCCTGGCTCATGGGAGTGCAAAACAGCGACCAGCTTGCCAGCCACCCGCAAAGGGGAGCGCTGTTCGAGACCTGGACGGTGGGAGAATTGCTGAAGGGACGATACAATCAGGCGCTCCCCTCCAATTTGTTTTTCTGGCGAGATAACACCGGTAACGAGATAGACGTAATAGCGGATCAAGGGCTGACCTTGAACCCCATCGAAATAAAAGCGGGCCAGACGATAAACGCGGATTACTTCTCAAGCCTGCGGAAATGGCTTTCCTGGGCCGGTGATGAGGCGGGGAAACCCTACCTGATTTATGGGGGAGATGAGAGTCAGGAAAGGAAAGAAGCCCAGATTGTGCCGTGGCGGGAAGTGCAGGGAGTCGGGTTTAACGGTTAAGAAATCAATTGAGGTTGTCCGATGTCCAGACTTGACTCCAGGCGGCGGCTTTTTCTTGGAGGTATGGGCGGTCTAACGTTCTTTTCTATTTCACTGACTTACGTGGGCATCACCCTTCACAGGCTAAATCTCTAAAACAGTTACGTCCGCAAGGCTTGCCCCAGGAATCGTCAATGAAAAGTCCGGCCAGCAATTTCCTGAATTACCTTTTTCCGTCGCGCCGTTGGCCGGCAAGAATTTATCGAAACGAGCTTGCAAAGAGGCAAAAAGTGGGAGCAGCGGGAGTTATTCAGGAAACCGCAGATCGTTCCATTTTGGTATGATATACGGAAAAGCAATATCGCTTACAAAAAAGCTTGTCAGGAAAAATTTTTGGAATTAACGTGCAAAATGAATATGATAGGCAGGATATCCGGTGTCGTCGGCAAAGCCGCTGTTCAGGGAAAGCAAGGCTGACCGCTCATTATGACGGGATGATCTACAGATCCGCTGAACAACTTGTTAAATTTCAGGAGTCCACATGCAACTTAGTTGGTGTGAACTATTAAGCGAGGTTAATGATCTTTTCATCAAGATTACTCGCAACAAAATATTCAAAAAAGAGAATGATGATTTCCTTCTTCATGTACAGCAGTGCTTGAAACTCAACAAAAAGGAAGATTGGAATTATATTCTTGCCTCTGAAGATATACTGGAAGATTCCAATGAGGCTATTTCAAACTTTTTGCGATTCGGTATTTCAGGTCCAACTAAATATAATGATATGGGAGAAAAATATCTAAGATTATATGGCATGTTGAATGCAACCTATTTGCAGCAACAGGCGATGTGCAACCTTTACAAGTTTTTCCAATGCCAGAATTTTACAAAAAAGAAAGAGCAAATAGACACCTTGCAAATTGTTTCAATTCGCCACAAGCTGGGTGCCCACAGTGCCAACTACAAAGACCCAGAAACCAGCGAAATGCATGTGTTTGTTCCGGTGAGAATAGAATTCAATGATTTTGAGTGCTCATATTTTAATCACTACAACGATAAATATGAAACAGTTGATTTAAAATCGGCTATTCAGGATCATCTCAAATTCATGTGTAACACATATGTAGAGGTCATAAAGAAAATGATTTTAACAATTTATAAAAGCAACAAGAGCAAATACAATGAACTTCTTGAGGGAGTGGCACCTTTCGAACGGATGTTAAGTGGTTGTGGATTGATTAAAAACCAACAAACGGGTGAATTCATAGTTATTGAATATGTTTCAGCAAATAAAATTTAACCACTGCTTTCACGGCGACGGCAAAAAGCCGCCGCGCGAGAATCATTCGTTAACCATCACAACAAAATAATTGATGCTATTTTCATACGACATATCCACGGATCGTTTTTTATTAAAATCGGCTGGCGCTAAATCAAGCACGCCACACAACGTGGATAAGTATGAATATTTTCGTTATGTTCCTGAAGATGAAGCAGCAAAGGAAAGAATTAGAAATTTTTTAATAAAGGACCCACAAGAAATATGTTTCGAGATTACAAACAAATGTAATCTGTCATGCCCAATCTGTATCGCAAACGCCGTTGAAAAAAATACCGTCTTTCTCCAACCGAGCTTCATCTTCAAAACACTCAAAACATTACCGAAACATTTTCAACGAGTGACAATAACTGGTGGTGAGACAACATTACATCCTAACATTAATGAGATTTTAAGTTTATTAGCTGAGAGATATGGCACTGTTTTATCCACAAACGGTTATTATCCAGAGCAGATTGATTATATTTCCAAAAATTACAAAAACTTAATAATTGCAATTTCACTACATGGGCCTAGGGAAATTCACGATTCTTTTGTTGGCAAAGCTGGAGCTTTCGATAATGCGCTAAAGTCAATAAAGTTATCTGTAAAAAATGGTGCGTTTACGCATATATACACAACAGCATCAAAACAAAACATTAATTATTTCACACAGCTTTCTGACATAATATCTGGATTAGACGTTATTGAACATAGAATAAATTTAGTAAAACCTAAAGGCCGCCAAAGGACAGGTTCTGTTTCATGGGAAGAAGTGTATGACATCATAAATTCACGAGAGTACCCACATCGGATTGCCATAAAGAGAGAGGAACAACCATTTTTGTTTGTGAGTTGTCATGGAGAAATGGAGATAAAGAATGTGTGAAATTGGGCGAAGTCAATTTGAAATTGAAAAGCAAATCTATAACACACAATGGACAAATATAAGGCACCATTGGGATGAAACAATTACTGCTGTTAGGTATTTGTCAACTCTTGTCGTCTTTGCAATTATCCCACTAAAATTTTTAAAGGTTACTGAAAACGGAGTAGTCAGTTTGGGAGTTGATCCCAAGGTAGCTCTGTATATTAAGTTATTCTTAATGGTAATAATTTTTGTCATGGGCCTTCTTACATATTTAAACCAGTACAATCATTACAGAAGGTCAAGGACGGCGAGAAATGTAGTTGTTGAAATTGAACATAGGTGGAACCTTTACGACAAAAATAATAAGTTTGTACTCCAAGAAAGCAATTCTAATTACTGCTTTGGAAAGTTTGCTGGTGGCGAGAGGAGATTGACACATTCGCAAGTTCAATTTGGGTTTATCATCATCATTACAATTGTAGGTTTATTGTTTGTTTGGTTTGCATAATAAAAATCCATGGTTAACAAAATAATTTAGCGGACGGCGAGAACTTTTGCGGCGCTAGCCGCGTCACCAACATTGGCGCCGTCCGCTGATTATAGCCGTTGGGCTACAGAAAACCGAGAAAATAGAAATGAACTGGCTGAAGAAAACATGCAACGCCACACCTCAGGCAACCAAGACCGCACCCACCACTTCAAATAGACCTTCTGCGGCATGCAAGGGTAGAACCGAAGGAAAAGCCCTTAATTCTGCCGATGAGCTGATCAGTCTCTTTGACGAGGAATACAAGAGATGTGCGCCGGAGCTGGTGTTTGAGCAGGGCGGATATCTGGAGCATGGGGTGAGGGGCTGGGAGCTTTATGTCCCGAGAAAAGCGGTCCGGTTAAAGTTGCCGAGCGATACTGACAAGTTGAACGACATTAATTTTGGATTCTATGGGATGAACCGAGCGGGAGAAGATTTGGGGTCGCGTCTACACCAGAGAAGATTTGGGGTCGCGTCTACACCATGACAAGTCACATTAGAATTCATATGGCTGACCGGCAATAAAGCGAGAAAAAGGACCAGCTCGGGGAAGATTTGGGGGAAGATTTGGGGTCGCGTCTACACCATGACAAGTCACATTAGAATTCATATGGCTGACCGGCATCACAAAATCCGGGACGTACTTCAGATTATAAGTTCCTTGGATATGACCATTATTCCCAAGGGATGCTTCAGGTTCCAGAAATCTTGATTCTCTCGATCAACTCGGATGGATCGAGCACGTTGGGCCTGTCACCGAAATCAACCTTGTTTCTGGTGGCCAGCACGTCACAGCCGTTTCTCTCGCAGATCACATACTGCACCGCATCCTCAAAATCATTCATGCCCGAATGGAGCGCTTCCCGGAACCCGTCCTCGGCGATATGCGCCAGGGAAAAGGTGTCGAGAATATCGGCAATGAAGGCACGGGCTTTCTTCTGACCGGCATGTTTCCTGACGATGTAGAAAATGTCCGTAATGCTGGTAGCGGAGAGGCAGGCAGCAATTTCCTTCTGCTCCGCCAACCGCCACAGAAGCGCCGCATGCTCCACAAACGGCTTCCGGTTCAGAGCGATTCAAGGACGATATTGGTATCAACAAGCACCTTCACGGGACTTTCCTTTCCAGGGCCGCGCGGCGCTCTGCCTTCCAGTCCTCCAGTTCTGCCCCCTCGATCACGCCGATCCACTTGTCAACGGCGCTCTTCTTCTTGCGGACCTTTACCAGGTCAACCGCGTGGCGATTCGGTGCCTCGTCCGCATCCAGGAAAACCACCAGCGCCCTGGCCCGGCGAATCCCTGCCGGCTTCTGCTTCAACTCCACAATTCCGTCATGATACAGAGCTTCCACTGCTTGCGGCATGGCTCTATCCTCCTTGCGCGTTGCCACAAAGTGCACGGCGTTTTCTTTTGGCCATTATTATTGGGCTTTTCAAGATACCAGTCAACCCAATTCGTAACCATGCATCAACGGAGTAAGTTTAGTATCCATCCGGAAACTATGTTTCCATCTGGATGCTGTCAGCGGTCAGCTCTCAGCGTTCAGCTAAAAAACTTAATTAGGTAAGCACGTTAAGCTGAAAGCTGATCGCTGAAAGCTGAACGCGTTCATCTGGAAAGAGACTTTCCGGATGAACACTAGTTTAATAGCTTAAACTCCCGATTCAACCTACTTGGCTGACTGAGTTCCCCTAACCCATACTTCTGGACAAGTGATCATGTCAAGCCGTTTCCGGGTATCAGCCAACCGGGGCGCAAACAATACCAAACAAAAATACTTTTGCATTTAGTGCAACTATATGCAATCTTTCTTCCTGGCAGACCAGCCGAGCGAGGCGGCTTGAATCCCAATGAAACAGCACGAAAACGCCCACCCCATGCACATCTTCACCCTGCCGGTCATTGTCGCGGCCCTGGGTTACTTTGTCGACATCTACGACCTGGTGCTGTTCAGCATCGTCCGGGTGCCGAGCCTGAAGGCCTTGGGACTGAGCGGCCAGGAGCTTACCGACTACGGCGTCTATCTCCTCAACATGCAGATGGCGGGGATGCTTTTGGGCGGAATTCTCTGGGGGGTATTGGGCGACCGGCAGGGGCGGCTTAGGATCATGTTTGCCTCGATCTTTCTCTACTCCATTGCCAATCTGGCCAACGGCCTGGTCACATCGCTGCCAACCTACGCAGCCCTGCGCTTCATCGCCGGCGTCGGGTTGGCCGGCGAACTGGGGGCCGGCATCACCCTGGTGGCCGAGGTGCTGCACACCTCCATCCGGGGCTATGGCACCATGCTCGTTGCCACTGTCGGCGTCTCCGGCGCCATCCTGGCCAACCTCGTGGCCCACGCCTTTGACTGGCAGTATGCCTTTATAATCGGCGGCTGCCTCGGTCTGCTCTTGCTCATCACCCGCATCCGGGTGGCTGAGTCCGGCATGTTTCAGGCCATGCAGGCGCAAACCACGGTCAGCAAGGGCAGTTTTTTCGCCCTGTTCTCGGACTGGCAACGTTGCCGCCGCTATTTCAACTCGATCATCATCGGCATCCCCATCTGGTTTGTCGTCGCCATTCTGATCACCTTTGCGCCGGAATTCGCCAAGGAGTTTGGCACCACCGGCCCGGTTTCGGCCGGCAATGGTGTCATGTTCTGTTACCTGGGGCTGGTCTTTGGCGACCTGGCTAGCGGGCTATTGAGCCAGGCCTTAAAGAGCCGAAAAAAGGTGGTCGCCCTCTTCATGCTCCTCACCCTGGCCGCCATCACCCTCTACTTCCTGCAAGGTAGCAGAAGCCCGGCCTTCTTCTATGGCGTCTGCCTGGCGCTGGGATTTGCCAGCGGCTACTGGGCGATCTTTGTCACCATTGCCGCCGAACAGTTCGGCACCAATCTGCGCGCCACGGTCGCCACCACGGTCCCCAACTTCGTACGGGGCATGGTGGTGCCGATAACCCTGCTCTTCCAGTTCTTGCGCCAACACTTAGGCCTGACCGGCGGCGCCTTGCTGGTCGGCGCCATCTGCACACTGGCCGCGTTCATCGCCCTGTTCTTTCTGGAAGAGACGTTCAACAAGGATCTGGACTACTACGAGGAATTACCTTGACAGGCGGGGCTGGCGTCCTGGTGCGGTTCCGGGGTCACCAGCGGCGCCAGGCGCGGCAACAGAAGCTTCAGGATAGCAACCGGTAACGAGCTGGTAAACTCGTAGTTGGCCGCCGCCACGCCCGGGACAAAGGCAGTCAGGGTGCCATAGAAGCGGTCACCGATGTAGAAAACAAAGGTCGCCGAGCGATTCACCACCTTGGAGTCCTTGACCACGCCACCGGCCTTGTAGGTCACATAGCGGTGGTCGCCGGTGCCGGTCTTGCCGCCGATGAGGATTTCACTGCCATCCGGCTGCATGAGGGCGCGATTGATGCGGATGGCCGTGCCGTTCTGCACGATATCGCGCAACACCCCACGCACCGCGCTGGCCACCTCGCTCGGCAGCAGCCTTTCCCCAGCCGTCGGTTCCCGGCGCAGCACGGTTTCGTATGGCGTGCCTTCAGCGAAATGCATGGAGGTAAGCACGGCGGATGGCGGCTTTATGCCATCGTTGAGCAGAATGGCCATGAGCTCGGCCAAGGCCGCCGGCCGATCGGCCGAGGAACCGATGGCAGTGGCATAGGACGGCACCAGGGAACTGAACGGGTAGCCCAACCGCTTCCAGCCCTTGTGAATCTCTAAGAATGCCTCCACCTCGATGAGACTGCGAATGCGACGGTCCTGAGCGTTTTTGCGGTTATTGCGCATCAGCCAACTGTAGACTTCAAGCCGCTCCTTGGCGCTGGCGGCGGCAATCTCCTGCCAATCCGCCTGCGGATGGGTGCCCAGATATCTGGCCAACCATAATTCCAAAGGATGTAACTGAGCCAGATAGCCCTGATCCGCCAAGGAAAACTTGCCAGAACCATAGGTATCGTAATACCACTGCATGGTGTGGCTGCCGGTTTCCTTGACTGTAGGAAGATGGCTTTCCAGAAAATTGGCGAACTCAGTCAAACTGGCGTTTGGCGCCAAATAGCGATGGATGCTGGCCAGCCGGCGCGGTGTCGGCCGAAGGTCGGCGAGCATGGTGTCCAGAATCTGCTCCGGGGTCTTGCCCCGGTACTTGTGATAGAACCGCAACATGAAGACCTTGCCTTCCTGATCGGCAAAGCGCTCAAGATAGACGCGACGCTGCGGATTATCCATGTCTTCGAGGATACGGGCGGTTGACCCGGGCACGTTCAGCATGTAATGGTGGACGATGTCGCGCATCAACCGGATGAGCACCAGGTTAACCGAATGGCGCATGGCCATGCGTACCGACAGGACACGGTTGTTGTCCTCCTTGCTGAAGTTGGCAAAGGTGTGGTTGCCGCCCGCGGTGTAAAAAATCTCGCCCGGGTTGGCCGAATAGGTACGTTCCAAGGCGGCATCCAGCATGGGCGCAAGCCCGCGGTCACTGGTCGTCTCCAGATACTCCACGGCCCAGCGGGAGAGCCGGTCGTTCGGGCTAATTGCCAGGGCGCGCAAACCATTATTGTCCAGCTTGGCGTACTGCTCATGCAGGCTGGCAATGATTTCCAGATAGGTGATGAGGGTGCGCAGTTTTGCCGTGGAACCGAGATCAAGCTTGGTGCCGAGGTTGATGTCAAAGGGCTGATCCAGGTTGTCCGCCTGCACCCGCAGCATGGTGCCCTCTGGTCCCAGTTCGTGGAGATTGAGGCTGTAGATGACCTTGGCCGGATCGCCACGCACCAGCATGCGTGGCCCGGTGAGGCCATTCTGCCGCAAAAAGTCCGGATCCTTCAACTGCAACAGAAATTCGGTGACCGACTTTTGGGTAGCACGATGCAGGGTGCTGGACACGGTAAGATCCAGGCGGTCCAGATCATAGAAACGATTCACCCCCAGGGTCTCGGCGATGCGCAGCCGCACGGCGTTGGCCGCCTTGCGGTCGACGAATGAACCGTTTTCCTTGGCCGGCCGCGCAGTGGCAAAGCCCAGCTTGACCTGCATGGCCGCGTCACGCAGGGCCGGGCTTATGACGCCTTCCCTGGCCAGGAGTCGTAAATGCGCGTTGGTCTGCTCATTCAGGTGGGCCGGATCCCCCAGCAGAAAACCAGAGGGACGGCGCTGGGCGATTATAAGGCTCAGGGCATGCTTGAACATCCAGGCCTTGGCGACCAGCCCTTCGCCAACCTCTTCCGCTTGCAGCGCCTGGTTCAGTCGCTCAAATTCCACCCCGTACCAGGCCCACATGCCATCGCCAAAGCCATTGATCTCACCGACCCCGCCGGCCGCCGACAGCGGCACGGTGTTGACATACTCGTAAACGATTCGGCGCCTGGCGTTCATGGTGTCTTCGCCGTCCAGATACACCCGTAGCGAGGCCGAGGCCATCTGCCGCAGTTTGTCGCCTACCGAGCGGGTCAGGCCGTCTGGAGAATGCCGGTATTTCTCAATCTGGGTAGCCAGTGTGCTGCCACCCGGGACATCGTGGTGCGGGTTAAAAAGTTGAATCCCCTTGTCGAGTACGGCCTGGGCCAACCGACCCCACTCAATGGCCGGATTGCGGGTGGCATAAGTGCTGTTGAGTAATTCACGGTTTTCAATGAACAGCAGGCTTTCCACCAAAACTGGCGGGATGGCTTCATAATCCGCATAAAGCCGTGCCGGAGAGCGGGCCGCGAAGAGCAGCTCCTGATTGCAACCCAGAACGGTGAGCCCGCCTTGCACCTTCTCATGGTAAGCGGGAAACAAGCCCTGCTTGGTAGTCTCGAATAGTTGTGGGGAAAAGCGGGCCTGCTGGTCGATCTTGAAGCCATCGGCTTCCAGGGCCTTCAAAAAGGCCGGAAGCCGGGTATACCCCATGCGTATGTCGTAACTGCCGGATGAAGGATATTGGACCAGCGTACTCGGCCCATCAGCCAGTTGAAAGGAGATATCCTTGCAAAACCGTGCCAGATAGCGAGCCTGCAAGCGTGAAGTCGGCAGCTCCATGGCAAGGAAGGCCGTAACCGCACCAATCACGCACAGACCGAGAACCAGCAGTACAACCAGAACCACCTTGCCGGCTGATCTCTTTTTCAGTTGACGTCGAGAAGAATAAGACACTAACGACAGGCCTTTATTGCGAAAAAGTGAAAAAATCCATACGCCCGAGCCAGAGAAAAAGGGGCCAGGTCCATCAATACAATAGACCCGGCCCAGGACACAGTGTGGTCAATGCTATGGGTTATTTAACGGGAACGCCGGCCTTGTCGGCCTCCTCATTTACAACACCGCCCGCCCCTTGCGGCAGGGACTCAACCGCCTGATCGGTCTCTTGCTTGATTGCCCCGGCATCGCCCGGAACCGCGCTGGCGCCTTCCTGAACCACGCCATTACCCGTCTCCACCGCCTGGCCAACCGCGCCGGCAACAGGCTCGGCAACCTGCTCCTTGGCGCCTTCAACGGCCATCGGCGCCTGCTCAGCGGGGGCTACCACGGGTGGTTGCACCTTGTCCATCATGACCGGGGGGGCTTGCTGAACCTTGTTCTCACCAGTTGCAGCCGGTTTCACTTCTTCCTTCTTCTCACCACTGCAACCAACGGTGCCAACACCTATGGCCATCATAATTGCAAAGCACATAACGATTTTTTTCATGATTTTCCTCCTTGTGTTTTTTTGCCTGAGAACAAAATTGTTGTAATCGTAGCCAAATGCCACTCAACACCAACCGCCAGCCTCCCAAGGGCCGCCCAAAAAAACGATCACAAATCGTTAACTTCTTAAAACTTTCAAACCAATTTGACAAAAAGAAAATCTTTGTGGCTGACACGTTAATATCATGATCATCATATTTATGTACAAAATAACCTTTTTCAGAATTAATACAAAAGAAAAGAAGCTGCCCTTGCTGCTATTCTTGCCATGCCCTACTGATTGCTCCGGCAATAAGGCAACCCTTGCTCCTGCCTTGAGCAGCGTTATCATAAGCCTCCACATTGCTCGCTGGCCTAGCCAGACCACATTCATTTGACTTTACGACCTCCTGGCTTTAGCATGTAACTAATATTGGCCGCCTCTTAAAAATCCAACCTGGAGAATCAACATGACTAACAAATTAGTACTGCTGGTTATACTCTCTCTCTTTTTAGTGAACAGCCCGGTAATGGCCCAGGGCGGTAGACATTTTTCAGCGGAATTGACCGCTGCCAAAGGCGGACCCAAACAGGTAGAGACCAAGGCTACCGGCCTTGCCACCTTCATCCTGACGCCGGACGGTCACCTGACCTACGAACTCTCTGGCAATAATCTCGAAAACGTTTACATGGCCCATCTGCACCTAACCGAAAAGGAAGGATACGGACATATCATTGCCTGGCTTTACCCCCCCCATCATCAGGAAAAGGCTTTAACGGCCACCGGATTGATCAACGGTGTCTTCTGCAAGGACACCATTATTGCCGATGACCTGCTGGATCTCTTCGCCGGCAAGACTATCCAAGACCTTGTTGCCGCCATGGAGGCAGGCCGGGTTTCAGTAATTATCCATACCACTCGCTTTCGCTCTGGCGAACTGCAAGGCAAGATCCACTGACCTTCAGCCTTTACCGCCAGCCCCACCACCACCCCGCTCTCGATAAAATCGACAAGGATGACCTATGTCCATTGATGAAAGCCTGCTGGAAGTGCGTGAGTATGTCGAGGCTGGCTATCGCCCGCTCATTGACTTTGGCGCTTGGCGCGTCGCCATCCTGAATTTCTCCGAGGAGTTACGGCCCGAAAATCTGACCAGAATGCAGCGGCACAACGAAACCGACGAGGTTTTCGTGCTGCTTGAGGGGCGGTGTCTTCTGTTTCTAGGCCACGGGAAGGAGTCCGTCACCCAAGTCGTTGCCGAGGAGATGCGGCCCGGCAAGATATACAACGTCAAGCAGGCCGTCTGGCATACGCACACCTTGAGCGCGGATGCCATGGTGCTGATCGTTGAAAACCGGGATACGACCTACGACAACTCCCCCTTCCGTGACCTGACCGAGGAGCAGCGGCTGGAGATCATGCATCTGACCTCAACGTTATGGGGCGCGGGCAATTAAACCACGCCCTCATCCCTCGCCACCGGCCAGACGATAGGCGAGATAGTGGTAAGAGGAGAGCGCCGCGAAAATGAGGAGCAGCATAAGCGAGGTCTTTACGGCCCAGTGCTGAAAGGAGTGAATAAAGAGCGCCATGGTCGAATGGCGGCGCAGAGGGGTGACCAGGGGAGCGGCCAGGCCGAAGAAGACGGCCGGGAAAAGCGTACCGTAGAGGGCAAAGCCGAAGTAGTGATATTCTGGCTTCAGCATGCAGAAGGGGCACTTGTGATAGGGCATGGCGTAGACATAGGAGGAGAACACCGTGGTCAGGGTGGCCACTCCCATACCGAGGAACCAGGCCCAGGCCAGAACCGACACCACGGCCAGGCCACCGTGGCGCCAGCGCCTAAAGAGCAGGCCCAGGCCGAGCAGAAGCACGACGCTGCCATGGAACATGATTAGCATCAAGGGGTCGGCCAGGCCGGTCATAAGGTTGGTTGCACCCTGCCCTGACCCGCTGAAGACCACGGCGCAGCAGGAGGTGATGATGTCGGGTTGCAGGTTGGCGATGTAAGCGGTCTGTAAGCCGATGTCCAAGGCGAGCCAGGGCATGAGAACCAAAAGGAAGCTATACTTCAGGCGCACCAGCGGATAATCCTCGCAGCGGGTGTCGAGCCGGTGCAGCACCAGCCAGAAGCCGTAGAGAAAAAGACCGATAATCTTCACCAGCAAGGCCGGCATGCCATATGGGTTGGACAAAAGTGACCCGGTGGCGCACATGGCGCCGGCGAGCACCTTGCAGAAGTCGTCGGCGGCGAGCACGAAGAGCACCAGGGAGACGAGCTGAAAGCCTAGACCATAGGCCACCAGGGTGGAGGCCAGCCAGGTCTCGCCCTCCAGGGTGATTTGCAGGGCGCGGTCGCTGTCCGGATTCCAGTAACGCAGCACCCGATAACCGGTACGGGCGGCCAGCAGGATAAGGAAGAGGACCAGCAGGCTGATAAGGGAAAGCGCTATGCTCCAGGCGTTAAGGAACATGGAGGCGTCCGTCGCGGATGTCCATGATCTGGTCCAGGCCAGGATGGTCGGTGACCAGCGGGTCGTGCGAGGCCAGGACAATGGTCTTGCCGCTGGCCTTGAGGCGGTCCATGATGGCCATGAACTCGCGGCTCAACCTGCTGTCGAGATGGGCAGTTGGTTCGTCGGCCAGGATAATGGGCGGGTCATGGATCAGTGCCCTGGCAATGGCCACCCGCTGCAACTCCCCGCCCGAGATCTGGCCGGCCGGGAACTTCTCCCGGTGCTGGATGTCGAACTGTGCCAGCAGGGCCTGGGCTCGCAGCTTGCGTTCCCTTGGCCCAACCCCCATGGGCAGGAGCGGCAGAGTGATATTGTCCAAAACCGTGAGGCTGGGCAAAAGGTTGAAGCGCTGAAAGATGAAGCCGATGGTCTCACGCCGGTGCAGGGTAAGGAAACGGTCCGGTAGACGGGCCAGTTGTTTGCCGGCAATGGCGGCCCGGCCGCTGGTGGGTGGGAAGACGCAGCCGATGATGCCTAAAAGGGTTGATTTGCCCGAGCCCGAGGCACCGCGCAGACAGAGCATGCTGCCCGTTGCGACCCGCAGGGAGACGTCCGTGAGGGCCTGAACCTCGTTGGCCTGGCCCTGGTTGTAGATCTTGGTGATGGCTTCCAGTTCGATCAGCATGACATCTCACCCACCCTGCAGGGCCGTTGCCGACGGCAGGCTGGCGCAACGCCAGGCCGGCACCACGGTGGCGGCAAGGTACGGCATGACGGTGAAGCAGAAGAGCAGCAGCAGGTCGGCCAGATGGATGGCCGGTACCAGGTGCAGATCGGGGCGGATCACCGACCAGCCGGCCAGCACCGGTAAAAAGAGCGACGAGCCAAAAAAGACCACATGGATATAGGCAGCGGTACAACCGAGCAGATAGGCACCGCCGGATACCACCGCCCCCTCGAAGAAACGCACCAGCAGCACATCGGCGGTCTGCCAGCCCAGGATCTTGAGGATGGCGATCTCCCGCCTCTCCTCGGGTGCGAGCCCCGAGGCCTTATCCCAGGAGAGGATAAAAAAGGCGGCCAGGGCGGCCAGCAGACAGACCGAGGCAAAGCCGCTGCGCCAGCCAAAGATCATGTGATAGGTCTTCTCGATCTGCGGCCGGGTTAGTACCCGGGTGCCGGGCAGGGCCGCGGCGATCTTCTTGGCCACCGTGCCGATCTCACGGGGGTTGGCCACGCTCACCATGAGATCGCTGGCCAGGCCAGGGGGCAACCCAAACAGGTCGCGGCTATCAGCCAGGGAGAGGACGATGAGGTCATCGGTGAGCAGGTTGCTTTCCTTCTTGAACAGGCCGGTGATGGTAAGGGTTTTAAGCGACAAATCAGGCCGGAAAAGCGAGAACACCCGCTGGTCCTGTAAACCCTTGGTCCTGAACACCGCCTGACCGAGCACGGTTTCGCCGACCGCGGCCGGCAAGCGTCCATCGGCCAACACCTGCGTCAACTGGTCGTCCGAGCCACCCGCGACCTGATCCCGCCCTATCACCGTATAGTTGGCCAGGGTCACCTCGTCGAAGTAATACCCCCACACCCTGGGCGTCACCTGACGGATGCCGAAGATGCCCTGCAACCGCTCGGCGTAGGCGACGGGAATGGATTCCTGGCGACCGGCGACCATCTTCTGGATAAGGATCTCGGGGGCCATGACCAGGGCGGTCTGTGCCCGCTCCAGCAGGCCGTTGCTCACCAATTGGAAGGAGGCGAGCAGAAAAATGACCGCGGCAAAGACCAGGACCACGGCTATATTCTTGTAACGCTTGCGCCAAAGGGACGAGAGGGTGTAATCGAGAAAGTTGATCTGCCGTTCAAGCATGGGGGTGGTCATGACGGTTACCGCGCCGCCGGCCCGGATGTGGGCGGGGCGAAGAATGAACCAGAGGGGAAATGCTCCAGGCCGGCAGGATGGTCCATGAAGGGCACCATGCCATCACTCACTGCTGGATGCCTGGTATAACGCGCCTCGGTGGCCACGCACAGATCGGTTAACCCGAGCTCGGCCGTGGCGAGGCGCAACAGCGGCGCCTCGGCCCGCTGTTGCGCGCGGCCCTGAAGAGCATGGAAAAGCAGTCCGGTATCGACAACACCGAGAACAAACAGCCAGAGCAGAAGATGGCCGGCTGGTCGCATCAGCGCATCCGCTGGCCTTCCCGCATGGTTGCAACCATGGCAGGGGTGATTTCGTTGAAAGTCACGATCGCCGTGCCCTTATGGTCTTGCCGGAAAGAATCGGCCGCCTTGCGGTCGACAAAGGGGATGAACTCATGCCCCATGGGGCCGTAAACATCGCTGCCGATAACGTATACCGCTTCGCGGGCTGCCACCCACTTCAGCGTATAATAATCCTTGACCCAGATCTCGATCAGGTCGGCCTGGGAATTACCGCCGTAAACCTGGGGCTCGAACCAGAAGGCCAGCAGATCCTTGACCCCGTCAAAGAACAGGGTCTTGTTGGCCTTGAGGTCGCGGGCCTGGGTTATCCAATTTTCATACTTGGCCACGAACATGCCGCACACCGGGCAACGCTGGTCGGATGGAACCTGGTCAACTGGCGCGGCAGAGGATTGCTGGCCGCAACCAAGGGTGATGGCCAGCACCAGGGCCAGCACGACGTTCCAGACGTTAGTAGGCATGCACTGTACCTCTCCGGCTACGGCTTACTGGCAAGATAGGGGGCAAGCAGGGTCTTGAGTTCCTCTTCCCCCACCCCGCCAAGCATAGCCGCGACGATCCGGTGCTCCGGACTGATGACGATGGTCTGCGGCACCACCTTTACCTGATACGATGCCGCAATGGCCCCGTCCCTGTCAAGGACAACCGGGAAACGGATATCCAGCTCCCTGACAAATGATCGCACCTCTTGTTCCGGTGACATGGTGTTAATGTAGATGACCCTGAGCCCCTGCTCGCGATACCGTAGGAAATACTGATTGAAGATGGGGGTGTCGGCCCGGCAGTAGCGGCAGTCCACGGACCAGAAGCGCAGGATCACCGGGCTGCCTTTCAGCTCGGCCAGGGCCAGCGGCCGGCCGTCAAAATCATGAGTCGTGAAGTCCGGGGCCAGATCGCCCTTTTGCAGCTTTTGTACCTTTTCCCCGGCGCAGGCGGCAAGCAGCAGCGCCAAGGCCAGCAGCACCACGACGCGCAGCAGGGAAAGGGGGGGACGATGCTCGGTCATCACTTCCTCAACCTGCCTGGATTTCCTTGAGTAGACCCTGCCGCATGGTGAAGACGCGGGAGCCCGGGATGGTGGTGGCCAGGTGCTGGTTGTGGGTGACGATCAGAAAGGTCGTCCGCTGTTCGCGATTAAAGGTCTTGAACAGCTCAAAGATCTCCTGCTCGGTCTCCTCGTCCAGGTCACCAGTGGGCTCATCGGCCAGGATAATAGCGGGCTTATTGATGAATGCGCGGGCAATGGCAACTCGCCGTTGCTGGCCGCCGGAGAGCTGACCTGGATAGCTGTGCATCTTCTCCTTGAGCCCCACCTCGACCAGCAATTGGGTGGCCCGCTCCCTGGCGCCGGCGGCCACGCCGCCAAAGCTCATGGGCAAAAGGACATTCTCCAGCACGGTCAGGGCCGGGATCAGGCTGGCAAACTGGAAGATAAAACCAATGGTCCGGTTGCGCAGGTCGGACAGGGCGTTGTCCGACTGCTGCCAGTTATCCCGACCGTCAATCAACACCTGGCCGGTGTCCGGGCTGGTGAGTCCGCCAATAAGGCTCAGCAGGGTGGTCTTGCCCGAGCCCGAATGGCCATGGATAAAAATGAACTCTCCCTGTTGCACGACAAACGATGCCTCGTCCACCGCGTTCATCCGCCGGCCGTCCGCTTGGTAGGTCTTGATGAGATCCCTGCATTCAATAATCACGGCATGGTCCTTCCATGGAGTAAGAAAAAGGAATTATAAATAGTCGATTGCGCGTGTTGTTGCAAGATAGAAGAGAGGGGATCAGGCTGTAGGGGTTTAGGCTGTAGACTGTAGACTAAGGATCTAAAGAGCTAAACCCCTACAGCCTAAAAAGCTACAGCCTGCCCCTCACAGCTTGTACTCCGCGATCTTGGCCAGCAGGGCCGGGTAGCTGATCTCCAGTAGTTCGGCGGCCCTGCTTCGGTTGCCGGTCGTGGTGGACAGGGCCTTGGCAATGAGCATGCGCTCCATGACCGGCTTCGCCTTCTTGATCGAATAGCCCTCGAACATGCCCTCCAGACAGGTCCGGCTGCCAAGGGCCGTAAGCTCGGCGGGGAGTTGCGCGACCTGCAGCATATTGCTGTCAGCCAGCACCATGGCCCTTTCGATGACGTTCTCCAGTTCCCTGACATTGCCGGGCCAGCCGTACTCCATGAGCACGTTCATGGCTGGTCGCGCCACGCCCTTGATCGGCTTGGCCATGGAGTGACTGAAGCGATTGATAAAATGCTGGACCAGCAGGGGGATGTCATCCACCCTTTCCCGCAAGGGCGGCATGGCAATGGCCAGGACATGCAGCCGGTAATAGAGGTCTTCGCGGAACAGCCCGTTTTTGATCTCCTCCCTGAGATCCCTGGAGGTGGCGGCCAGCACCCGCACGTCAACCTTTTTGCTCTCCGATCCCCCGACTGGCCGGATTTCATTTTCCTGCAAGACACGCAGCAGTTTCACCTGTAACGGCAAGGGCAACTCCCCGATCTCGTCCAGAAGCAGGGTGGAGCCGTCCGCCTCCTCAAAGAGTCCCCGCTTGTTACGGTCCGCGCCGGTGAAGGCCCCCTTTACGTGGCCGAACAGCTCGCTTTCCAGAAGATTGTCCGGGATACCGCCGCAGTTGACCGCCACCATGGGACGGGCACCCCGCTTGCTGGCCTGATGAATGGCCCGGGCCACCAGCTCCTTGCCCGTGCCCGACTCGCCGGTGATAAGCACGGTGGTGTCAAAGACCGCCACCTTGTGGCCGAGGTCAAAGACCTTGCGCATGGCGCGACTCTTGCCGAGCATGGTGCCGAAACGACCCTCGCTCTCAAAGGTTTTGATTCGGTCCCGCAAACGCAGATTTTCCCGGCGCAGGGTCTCGCGTTCCTCGGCCTTTTTCAGGGCCAGTAGCACCTCGTCCGCCTTGAAGGGCTTGGAGATGAAATCGTAGGCCCCCTCCTTCATGGCCTCGATGGCCAGATCAATGGTGCCGTAGGCGGACATCATGATAACCGTGCATCCGGCCAGCAGGTCACGGGCCGCGGCCAGAAACTCCATACCGGTCATCTTGGGCATTTTCAGGTCGCAGAGCACGAAGTCAAAGGGGGAAGCGAGCAATTTGTCCAGGGCCTCGCGCCCGTCGGCCGCGCACTCGACCTGGTAGCCGGCCCCCCTGGTCAGCACGGTGAGCATGTGACGCATGTTCTCCTCGTCGTCAATGATCAACAGCCGTTTAGCGCTATTCTCCGCCATGGGCGCCCTCGTTTTGAGTTTCCTTCGTGCTAGCCAGCGGCAGCAGAATGGTCATGGTGGTGCCCTGCCCCAGTTGACTCTTAACCTCAATGCGGCCGCCCAGGCTCTCGACGATCATGAAGGATACGGCCAGTCCGAGCCCGGTGCCCTTGCCCGGCTCCTTGGTGGTGTAGAACGGATCAAAGATGTTGGCCAGCGCCTCGGCCGGTATGCCCGGGCCATTGTCGCTGAAGGCAATAACCAGCATGGGGTCATCGCCCTCGCCAACGGGCGGGTTGCCGGTGCTGACCAAAAGTTCCCCTTCGACCTGACCCTGGTCACCGCCAATGGCATCCGCCGCGTTGATCAGCAGGTTGAGGAAAACCTGGCGCAACTGCAGGCCGTCACCCCACACCCGATCATCATCAGCCCCAAGCTCCAGGCGCAACCGGACAGCGGCCATAAGGGGCAGGACGGCCGCGGCCTGGTCCAAGTCGTTAAGAAGATCGTGGACCGCGACCACTTGCGCCACCGAGCTTGAGGGCCGTGCCAAGTCAAGCAACTGCCGAATGATCAGGTTGATACGGTTGACCTCTTTTTCCGCCCTGACAAGGAAATCCAGGCGGTCCGTCGCCGCCACCCCCGGTTGCTTTAGCAGGTCGAGATAGCCCAGCACAATACCGATGGGATTGCCGATCTCGTGGGCAATACCGGCTGACAACCGGCCGACCGAGGCAAGTTTCTCGGCCCGGATGATCTCGTCCTGGGCCTGCCGCAGTTCGACATTGGCCTTTTTAAGCGACAAGACCGTGGCGCGCAGTTCCTCGCGGTTACGGCCGAAACCGCGCACCATAAGGCGCAGCGCCTTGGACAATTGCTGAAATTCGGTATCCCGCGATCTGACGGGCAGGAGCAGATCTTCCTCGTCCCGAAAGCCTTCGATGAGCAGCACGAGCCGCTGGATGGGCCGCACCATCACCCGGTGCAGCCAAAAAAATCCAATCAGCACCAGCACGAGAAGGTTGGCGAAAAAATAGCCGTAAAAAACACGCTGCATCTTCCCAAGCCGGGCGTAGACCTCTTCGAGCGGCAGTTCCACCCCGACGGCGGCGACCACTTGCCCGTCGCGATACAAAGGCGCGGCGATCATGAGGTAACGCTGCCGCTCCCAGAACACGCCCAGGGTGGACCCCCGCAGCATCAGTCGTTCAGACCCAGAGGTCAGGCATTCTTGCACCTCGTCGGTCAGAAGGGCATTCTTGGCGCACCCAGCGTCCTGCCCGGCCAAGACAACGCTTTTTTGCCCAAGGACCAGGGTGCAGGAATAGCCGGCCGCCTTCCGCAGCCCGTCCAGCCTGGCCATGCAGCCATCGTCTCCTGGCCAGGCCGCGGCAAAATCCTGTGCCAGGGCGGAGAGGAAGATCCGGCCCCTGGCGACCTCGGCCCGGATCAATTCCTGCTGCGCCGTGCTGATCATCACCAGGTCGACAAGCAACATGGCCAGGGCGAGCAGCAGGAAAAGATTGAAAATTATGTTGGACTTAAGGCCGCGCAACCCATCCCCCCGCGATCCAAACGCCCCAGGCTACATCCCGCGGCAAGACAAAGGCAATCAAAACAGGTGATGGTAGTATACACCGGTCACAACAGAGAATCAAAAAAGTCAGGCGCCGGATGGTCTAGTAAAAAATCATCCGAATTAGTAGGAAACATAATTCAAGGATATTTTTGATTTTTCACCTCCGAGGAATAGGACATGGCATCCATAAGTCCCTTGGCCTTATCGCCGCGCAGGAACTCAGCCAGCCCAAGCAGACCGTCCTTAAGATACCTCGCCTTGAAGCCCTTGACGGTCAGGAACATTCTTGCCATGGCCGCTCTGTCCTTGTGCGGGCAAGCGGTGACGATGACCATGGTTTTATCCAATTCATTCAGTCGGGTCGGCAGTTCATTCAAGGGAATATTCTTGCCGAACCCCATGTGCCAGGCAGCATATTCCTCGGGGAAACGGATGTCGATGAACTGGACCTTACCCTCGGCCAGGAGAGCGACCAGTTCCAGGGTATCGATTTTCATCTCTTCCCTTTCCTGGTAATTGAAGCCGGCAAGATAGTCGTCCAGGGTGTCTGCCCGAGCATGCGCCGATCCTCCCAGGACAACCATCACCACCAGCAACACGGCATATAATAACGATTTTTCCGCTGCACCAGCATGTTCGTGCCCCATGCGCTTATTTCTCCAGAGGATAGATTCCCGACGTCCCGGTGGCAATGGCCTTGAGGGTCGCCGCGGTTGCAGGGACGGGACTCCATGCCATCATGCCCCATTTCATGCCATAAGCGTTGTATCCGAGCATTTTGAGGATGGAGAGCACTTTTGTCGATTCATGCCCGGAGTTGCAGTAAAGGATGATATCCTTGTCAGTCGGCAGTTTGGCCAGGTTTTGTTCATTGGCGATGTCACGATAAGGAATATTAATCGCAGTGGGGATATGCCCTGCCTGGAAATCCTTGGCAGACCGGACATCGACCAGCACAAAATCCTTGGCGCCAGACTGAAGGCGTTCGTTAATCGCCTCGGGAGCAAGCAAAAAAGTGTTTTCCGGCATAATCCCGAGAAATTCAGCAGCTACCTTCCGCACAGTCTTTGCTTCATCAGGAGTGAGCGCATACGACATGGAGGCACAGCTCAGACTGATAACCAGAATTCCTACCGCAACTTTTGACATTGTTGACATCATGAGTCTCCCTTATAAAAGTGTTTGCAAAATACTCCCTTAGTTAGTCAAACTTGAAATCACGCAGATAGCAGGTCAGCCTTTGCGCGGCCTCGGGCAGCAAGGCGGGACAATCGGCAACTCCCCTGCCGCCCTTGGATACTTGCACGGCAAAAACCGTACACGCCGGCTGCCCGCATTGTTGGCAGTTGGTTTTGGGCAAATGCCGCAGGATCTCGATCACCTGAGGCCTGGGTGCCGCCTCAAAGGAAGGCTCGATGCTCGCCCGATTATCCCAGGCCGCGTTGATTTCCCGTTGCAGCCACTGGAGGATTTTCTCCGCCTCGGCCGGCTCCCTGATAGCGTTGATGGCGATGCGGTCCGCATGCACGGTGATCAGCTTGCCCTGGGAGCGAACGGTGACCGAGGGCGGTTCCTTGATATAGGTGTAGCCGCCCAACACCGCGTTCAGAAAAGGAATGGCCGCGCCCACATCCTGATCAAGATAGGCGATGCAGTGCAGGGTCTGCGACTCCGGCCGACAGGCGGCCCGGGAAAACTCCGTCCTATAGGTTTCCAGTAGCTTCATGGCTGTTAGTTCTCCTCTCTCTTCACCAGCCTCGCAATGTGTTATCAGGGCTTGCAGCTTACATGGCATATGCCGGTGGCCGTCTGCCTGGCATAGGGGAAATATTTTTTCCTGAACCAGAGGGCAACGCTAACCAGGCCGATCAAGACCGGCACCTCCACCAACGGCCCGATGACCGCGGCAAAGGCCTCCCCGGAATTGATGCCGAACACGGCAATGGCTACCGCAATGGCCAGTTCGAAGTTGTTGGAGGCAGCGGTGAAGGAGAGGGTAGCCGACTGCTCGTAGGTGGCGCCCGCCTTCATGGATAGGAAAAAGGAAGCCAGAAACATCACCAGAAAATAGATGGTGAGCGGGATGGCGATGCGGATCACGTCAAATGGCAACTGCACAATATATTCGCCCTTGAGGGAGAACATCACCATAATGGTGAAGAGCAGAAAGATCAGGGTAAACGGGCTGATCCTGGGGATCAGTTTTTCCCGGTACCATGCGTCGCCTTTGAGTTTTACCCCAACAAATCGGGTCAGCATGCCAGCGATGAAGGGGATGCCAAGATAGATAAAGACCGATTCGGCGATCTGCCCCATGGAGATGTCCACCATTGCGCCGGCAATACCAAACCAACCAGGCAGCACGGAGATGAAAAGCCAGGCATAGAGCGAAAAAAAGAGCACCTGGAAGATGGAGTTGAAGGCCACCAGGCCGGCGCAATACTCGGTATCGCCATCGGCCAGGTCATTCCAGACGATGACCATGGCGATGCAGCGGGCCAGGCCGATGAGGATGAGGCCCACCATATACTCGTGGTGGCCGGAG
>DYDL01000010.1:6403-8031 GCA_020717925.1 Desulfocapsa sp. | reverse complement strand
ATCAATCTCCTCATCGCCCGCGCACATACAGGTTATCCCCAACTTCATGGGCTCGGTGCCCTTGGATGTTTCACTGGTCCAGTAAGCGAATTCGAAATGTACGAAGTCGCAGGGGCCGGTATTCTTGTACAATTCGACATTCTGGGTCAACTTCCAGCGCTCCGCCATGGTCGGCAGGCGCCAGTCCTTAAACCCCCCCAAGTCCAATTTGCGGGTATATTCCAGAGCCTTCTCCTCGCTGGTCAGAGTGCTCCGACTTTTACCCAATTGCCACATCAGTTCGGTCTGGGTGTCCTGGCAGATGCCGTTGCCGAGATCGACAAATTGTTGGTCCGCAGCCATGATCGGGGCAAACAGACCCATGGCGAGCACCTGGAGTATGGCGCTGCAAAAAAATAAAAAACGTTTACGCATAGCAATTACTCCTCAAGAACATTGTGGTCTTCACACGAAAGGCCGCGTTATGAAGTAAAGGCCCAGCCCACCAATCAGCACACCGGCGCCCCGCCGGAACCATTGCCCGCCCTGACGCATGGCATGATTTTCCAGCAACCTTCTGATCAGGGCCGTGGAACTGCCGGCCACGGCAATGGGCAGGCAATGGCCCACGGCAAAGAGAGTGATTAACAAAACCCCGGTCAGAAATTTTTCCTGCACCGTAATAATAGCCAGAATGGGGGCGATGAACCCGAAGGTACAGGAGCCGGAGAGCACGCCATAGGCCAGCCCCAAGACAAAGGCGCCGCCCGCGCCCTTGAGGGTGATCATCCCCAGCAGCCGGCCGCCGGGCAGCTTGCATTTGGCCACTCCCAGCATGTCGAGGGCCACCCAGAGCAAAATCACGCCAACGACCATGGTTAGGTACGGCCCCACGTCTCCCAGCATGCGGCCGAGCAGGGCACAGATCACGCCGATGATGGCGATACTAAGAAACAGTCCCAGACTGAAGAGCACCGCGAAAAATGCGGCCCGGCGCCCTTGCACCAACTCCTGCTGGCCGCCCACATAGGCGATAATCAGCGGAATGGAGGCCAGGTGGCACGGGCTGAACAGTACACTCAGCACACCCCAGAGGAAACAGCCGACCATGGCCAGGCCAGGGGCGCCCACTATCCACCCGTTCAAGGTAAGAAAGAGTTGCTCCAGCATCCCGGCTTACTCCTTGAGGAGCTTGTCAAGTTGCTCCACAATATCCTTTTTCGCCATGAAGCCCAGATGCCGGGTAATCTCCTGGCCTTTTTTATCGAAAAAAATCTGGGTCGGCATGATGCTGACGTTGAACCGCTTAGCCTCGGCGGGGCTCTGATAGACATCGACAAAGATCACCGCGGCCTTGCCCTCATATTCCTTTTTCAACTCCTCCAGAATCGGTGCCATCATCTTGCAGGGGATACAGGAGCGCGCCCCCAGATCAACCATGGTCACCATCCCGGACCGGGGAATCGCCTCATCCGCGGCAACGGCCGAAGTCAACATGGCTGGGATCAGCAGGATGGATGCCAGCAGAACAACAAAACAGCGTGCCAGTTTGCGCATGAAAATCTTCTCCCTTAAATTATTTTGCCTGCTTAACATTGCACGCCTAGCCCAGCCAGCCGCGCACCTCGCTGCTGGTCGGCGCCTTGCCG
>DYDL01000010.1:0-5610 GCA_020717925.1 Desulfocapsa sp. | reverse complement strand
GCCACCAAGAGCCCGGTGCCCATATAGAGGGCCGCCACCTTCCATCCCAGTAACCCGTAAAGCAGGATCACGGCAATTTCGTTGACCATGGGCGCGGCGATGAGAAAGGAAAAGGTGACGCCAAGCGGGATACCGGCCGTGACAAAACCGATGAAGAGCGGCACCGCCGAGCAGGAACAGAAGGGGGTAACCGTGCCTAGCAGGGCGGCCAAAACATTGCCCACTGATTCACGCTTGCCGGCCAGGATGGCCCGGGTGCGTTCCACGGTGAAAAAGGAACGGATGATGCCGACCGCGAAGACCACCAGTACCAGCAGCATCATAACCTTGGGCGTATCGTAGACAAAGAAACGCACCGCCTCGCCGAAACCGGAGGCTGGCGACAGCCTTAACAGGCGAAAACTGATGAAGCTGGCAAAACGGTCGAGATGCAAATAGAGCGGCAACCACAAGGCCAGGCCAATGGAGCCCAGCATGATCGTCATGAGCCGCCGGTCTTTTAGCAAACCCTGAACAGCGGTGCCTGGTGCACTCATGGCTTGCTCACCTCGGACAACTCCTCCTTGAGGAGATCATTGAGGATGTTGGCCATGAAGACCTTGCCAAGAAAGCCCTGGTGCCGAATTTTTTCCTTGCCGTTGCGGTCGAAAAAGATCTGGGTAGGTTTGATGGATACGTTGAACTCCTTGGCCTTTTCCGGGTGTTTATCTAAATTAATGAAGATCACGTCGGCGCGGCCGGCATACTCCTTGGCCAGTTGGTCCAGCATTGGCTCCATCATCTGACAGGTCTTACAGTTGGCGCCGAGATCGAGCAGGGTGACGGTGTTTGGCCGGGGAATGAGACTGTCCTCCCCTGCCCGGGCCGCGGTCCAGGCTACCACGAGAACCAGGGTAACGACCAGCAGGGCAGCCCGGCAAGGATGCATTCTTTTCATGGTCATCACCTCCGTAGGCTCTCACAGCCTTTTCAATATTATTTGACGGTCAATGCCAGGGAGACGGTTGAGGAGGCTCCTGACATCCTTGTCTTCGTTCAGCCAGTCCGGCATGGCGAGCAACATGGCCCGGCCATACACGTTTTCCGAGCTCGCGGTCGCCCGGTAGTTTACAAAAAGGCCCTCTTTGCGGCTGGTAACCAGCTCCGCATCCTCCAGCACCTTCAAGTGCTTGGAGATCGTCGGCTGGGCCAGATCCAAGGCGGAGCGAATCTCGCAAACGCACATCTCCCGGGCCAGGAGCATCTTGACGATCTTGACCCGATTGGGGTCGGAAAGGGCCTTCATCACCCGGATAAATGTTTTCATAAACCCTCAACAACGAAGATGGAAGTTTTAAATATTACCATATCAGTATATTCTAATACAGCAATACATTGGGTGCGTCAAGGCAGTTTTTGCGATGAAGGGGCAAGGGGTACTGAACAAAGCGCGACGGAGTCGCCAACCCACCGGCTACCGACGCCGACCAGTGAAGCAGGTAAAGAACTCCGCGCCTTGCAGGGAAAAGGCGCGCTTGGCAAGCCCTTTCAACCGCGGCTTGATGGTTGTCAGATCGGGAAGCGGCGGGATAATAGGCAGGTACTGCGCGATGGGGGGCGGGGCTGTAATTTTCATGCGTTGATCCAGACCTTCGGCCAGGCCGTTTTCCATACCGCCGGCCATGCCGCCGCTCACCGACGGGTCGCCGAGCGAACGCATGAATCCCATGATGCTGCCCAGATCGTGCTGGCGATAAAAAAGTTCGATTTCCCCGCTGATGGTGCTCTGCATCTCCTCAAGCTCGGCATACTTCTCCCGGTAAAGATGAACATGGGCCGCAAGCCGCTCGTAACAGTCGAAAATCAGGTTTCTGAAACGGCCGGCACGGGTAAAGCCGTGCAACATCTGGCCCTCGAAGACCCTCTGCCGAATGGTGGGCGACTCGACGAGGTAGGGATCGTAGAACAGCGCCTCGTTCAAATCCGTAAGGCCCAGGAATTCGTGGATCAACCCCTGCTCCTTGAGCAGGATGTAGATGCGAATGAGGTCAAAGCTGATGCGCTTTTCCAGGATAAAGGAGTGCTGCCGGATCTGGTCGTCAAGCGCCAGCGAGTCTTCCTCAATGAGCTTGCGAAACCCGAAATAGCGGTCAGCCAGCTCTTTTTTCACCTCCAGGATTAGGAGGTCGGGGATGTTGCCAGCCATGGACTGCCCTCCATGTGTTAGGATGACAGGGCCATTCTACCAGTTCCAGGGCCGAGGGCAAGGCAATATTGCTGAGATTGCCGTGAACAAGCCAACCTAGGCAAGCGCCAGCCAGAGCAACAGGCAGAGGGCCACGACAATATTGAGGATGTAGCGGTGGAGGATGCCATGGTGAATGATATGGCGGGAGCGATCGGCAAATCTGGCACCGTGGCTGCAAGCCGGCAGCACCAGCAGATCGAGTACAACATCTGGAGTATGAGTGGTTTTCGAAACCGGGACCGGGAACAGGCCACGGAGTTTTTCGCCGTGAATTCTGGTCCAACGCGCCCAGTAGAAGAGCTCGCCGATGATCTGGGAAAAGGACGACACTGTGTACTGCATGCGGGAATTGCCGAACGGATAGCCGCAGGCCCAGGTAGCAGCGGTAGCCGCTGATTGACGGCCGCGAAGAGACAGAACAGCCACACCGCAGAGCAGCAGCATAAGCAGCAGGGCTGCGATGGAAATGGCGCCGGCCGGCGCCAAGGCGGACAAGGATTGCGATTTGCCGGACGTGACCAGCGGCCAGGTGGCGAGGCCATTGACCAGCAGGGGCGTGAGCGTCGAAGGCGCCAGGCCGATCCACAGGCAGGCGGCCAGCAGCATGGCCATGGCGGAAAGCATGCTAACCGGCGCCTCCCGCAGGGCAACGGGCGGTGTCACCCGGGGATGGCCGAGAAAGGAGAGCCCGAAAACCTTGGCAAAACAGAGCAGCGCCAGTCCGCCGATCAAGGCCAAGGCCGGCACGGCCAACACCGCCAGGGCCAGGCCGGTGGGAGCGTAAGCGCCAGCGTGCAACAGGCCGAGATAGACCAACCATTCGCTGACAAAACCATTCAGCGGCGGCAGGCCGCAGATGGCCACGCTGCCGCCCAGAAAAAAAATACCGGTGAACGGCATGGCCCGCAGCATGCCCCCGTAGCGCAGCAGATCCCTGGTGCCGGTGGCCCTGATCATGGAACCGGCGCTCAAAAACAGCAACCCTTTGAAGAGCCCGTGATTAACGACATGGAGCAGTGAACCCGCCATCCCCAAGGCGACCAGGGCCGGTTCCCGGCAGCTTATTCCCAGCAGGGCCGTACCGAGGCCGATCAGGATGATGCCGATATTCTCGATACTGTGATAGGCCAGTAACCGTTTGATGTCATGCTGGGCAATGGCCAAAATCACGCCGAGCACCCCGGAAACCACACCCAGGCAAAGGATGGTGATGCCCCACCAGGGGGGAATATGATGAAAAAAGGTGGTGACCCTCATGAGGCCGTAGATGCCGGTCTTGATCATGACCCCGGACATGAGGGCGGAGGCATGGCTGGGGGCGGCGGCATGGGCTCGCGGCAGCCAGATGTGCAGGGGCATGATGCCCGCTTTCAGGCCAAAGCCGAAGAGGGCGAGAAGAAAGATGGCGGTGCCGCTGGCCGTTGCCGCATCCAGGCTGGCGGCGGACGGAAGACCAAAGCCAGTCGATAATGTCATGAGCAGGGCAAAGATGGCGAACAGGGCCAGGGTGGCGGTGTGGGTGCAGACGAGATAAAGAAAACCCGCCTGCTGGGCGTCCTCCTCGTTCCGTTCCGTGCAAATCAGGAAATAGCAGGCCAGGGCCATGCATTCCCAGGCCATCAAAAAGAGCACGCCATTGTCGGCGGCAAGCACCACCACGATGCCCGCGGCTGTCAGCGAATAGAAAAAACGGACCCAGGTGGTACTGGCCGGTTTCTCCTGCCAGGGCCAGTAGCCGGTGGCGTAGATGGCGCCGGCGCCAATCAGCAGGAAGGCCGGCAGCAGGAAGATGGCCGCCAGGCCGTCAATGGCCAGGCTAAAGGCCCCGCCCGGCACCGACCAGGGCAAGGTATAGGAAAGGCCACCCGGCACAACCAAGGCCTGCGCGACCGCTACCAGGCCCGCGGCCACGCCAATAAGCAAACTGGCAAGGGAACATTTTTCCCAGAAGCCCGAACCCCGGTAGGCCAGCAGGCTTAACAGGGCGGAGAGCAGCAGCAGAGCGACCGCGGCCAGAAAAAATGTCATCCGCCCTTCTCCATGTTCAGCGCCGATTAAGTAGCCGGAGCAAACCGTCCAGCGTGGTATAGGGATGCGGCGGACAACCGGGGATATAGAGATCGACCGGTAGCAGGTCGCCGATGCCGTCATGGGCTTCCGGGCTGCCGCAAAACGGACCGCCGCCAATGGCGCAGGCGCCGGTGGCGATGACCAGCTTGGGCTCGGGCACGGCGGCGTAGGTGGCCAGCAGGGCGGATCGCATGTTACGGGTCACGGGGCCGGTCACCAACAGGCCATCGGCATGCCGGGGCGAGGCCACAAACTGGATGCCGAAGCGGCCCAGGTCAAAGACCAGGGTGCCCAGGACATTAACGTCGGCCTCGCAGCCGTTGCAGCCGCCGGCCGATACCTGCCGCAGCTTCAGTGATCTTCCGAACAGGGCGAGCATCTTCGCATCAAGGGCTGCCGCCAGCTTGAGCCCGCGCTGGTCGAGCCACAGGTCGGACCGACTGCTGGTCGCCAGACGATAGTCGGTGCTGAACTCAATACAACCGTGAGGACAGGCCGGGCAGTCAGCACAGAAGAGACAGCGGCCCAGATCAATGCTGACCCCGTCCGTCACCGCGACAGCGCCAAAGGGGCAGCGGCTGACGCAGGCGCCGCAATCCTTGGGGCACTTCTCATGGAGAACCCGGGGGACGCCACGAAAGCGATCGGCCAACACCGGTTCTTTTCTGGGAAAGGGTTCAGTGCGATAACCCTGACGCCAGCGTTCAAGCAATATGCCTATCATGTATATTTCACCCTCTGCTTACAGATCAAAGCCGCAATAGGAAAGGTTGAAACTCTTGTTGCACAACGGAAAATCCGAAATCTGTTCATTACGCATGGCCATGGCCAAGCCAGACCAGTTCATAAAGGAGGGATCGACCACCTTGTAGCGTTTGAACCGCCCTGCCCCATCGGTAATAGCCACATGCGCCACCCGCCCCCGCCAGCCCTCCACCAGACTGACACAGAGCGACGAAGGCGCCAGGTCCGCCTGGGGCGTTGCCACTTCCCCGGCCGGTAGCCCCTCTTGCTCCAGCCGCTCCCGCACAAAGGCGATGGACGCCTGCATCTCCCGCTGCCGCACCTTGGCCCGCGCACAGACATCACCGTCCGCCTCCAGCATGGCGGCATGACCACTGGTGACGGCAAAAGGCGCGGGAAAGCGGCGGCGCACATCGTTGTCCAGGCCGCAGGCGCGGCCGGCGACCCCGACCAGGCCCAGGTCCACCGCATCCTTGGCCTTGACCACCCCTACCCCCTCAAGCCGACCCAGTACCGAGGGGGCGTCGAGAAACATATCCACGGCGCGGTTGGTCTGGGGCACCACCTTG
>DYDL01000144.1 GCA_020717925.1 Desulfocapsa sp. | reverse complement strand
AGGCACGGACCATCTGCAGCACCTTGTCGTAGATCTCGTCCAAAGTGGAAATTGATTTTGCATTGGCCTGGTAAGCTCTTTGGGTGGCAATCAAGGTTGCCATCTCCATGCCGACATCCACATTGGACATCTCCAGAGCCCTGTTGGTCACTGTACCAAAGGAACCTTGACCGGCTGTGCCAAGGATGGATTCCCCGGATTTGGTGGTGGCGAAAAAGATGGTATCGCCCTTGTTCATCAGCCCCTGCGTGTTGGCGAAATTCGCCAGCACAAGCTGCGCCTGCTTGATATCCTGCCCGTTTGAATAGCGACCGATGATATTCCCGAGCCTGTCGACCTGAATGTCCTGCAGCTTGCCTCTGCCAAAACCGTTCTGGCTTTGGAAGAGGATCGCCGATGGGCTGGCGTAGCTGGTGGTGGTGAGCGGGCCGCCAATGTAGCGATTTTCGGAGTCAACGGTGAAGGATTCACCTTGACTGCCGAAAATCTGGGCCACGGTTGGATCGGTCAACGGCGTGGCGCCGCTGGCGCTCACGTAGGAGATGGCGTCAATCGACAGTTGGCTGTCGCCCACCACGGTATCGGTGATGGTCAGTTTACCCTCGATGATCTCGGCCGTGCAGGCAAATTGATTTTCCAGGGCGATCAGCAGATCTTGCGTCGACTGCGAAGTCGTTACGGTGTAGGTGTAGTCGAGTGGTGTCCCGTCGCCCGTTGTCCCTAGAAAATTGATAGTGTCACCCTCCTTGACCTGGTTGCCAAGCGAGTCGTACATGGAGTTCCAGGAGGAAAATGCCGTGGCCGGGGAGGCATTTGAGGCGCTGCTAAAGGCGGTGGCCGGGCTGATCACTACCTGCGGCTTGGCGACGGTGCCGAAATTAAGGGTTGCAGTGGTGTTGGCCGCGTCGCCAGTGAGATTGTAGTCAAAGCTATAAAACGCCTCCCCGCGGGTGAGGTCGATTTTGTTGGCGCTGCCCGGGGCGACATCGCCGTTTGGCGGCACCTGCCAGCATTCGATGTCGTTGAGGGCGCCGTTGATATTGAAGTGCAGTATGCCATACAGCAGCGCACCGGCCCCCCTGTCTGTGGTGCTGTCGTAGCGGGTATCGGAGCCAGCGATCAGCCTGTGGTCCATGGTCGGATGACAAGTGACGAGGAACTCTTTTTCATTCTGGTTGGCGGTGCTGTCAAAGTAGATGGTCAGATAATCGTAGCTGGAGTCAGCGGTCGTGGCCTCTCCCTGATCAGTGCCGTATATTTTCAACTCTGCTGTATACTCGTAAGTTCCAACTGCCAGCGGGGTGGTGCTGCTGCCGTTCCAACTGCTGAACAGGGGGGTATCCACGCCCTCGACCAGCGCGGGCCTGTACTCCAGATTCGCCATGACCGATACCTCGGTAGTGGCCGACTGGGGCGCGATATTTTTGATCAGGATATCGTCAACAACGTCGGCGGGAACGGTGGTGGCGGCCAGATTATAACCCTGCACAAATTGCCCATTGCCGCTAACCAGATTATAGGCGTTGGTCTCGGTCCCGAAGTGCTGGACCAGATTGAAGGCGCCGTTTCTGGTATAGCTGTCCGCCGCGGTTCGTTCACTGTCGCGCAGTTGAAAGAATCCAGAGCCGGTGATGGCCATGTCCTCTGCCCTGGTGGTGCTCTCCAGGGTGCCGGAAGTAAACGAGGTTGAAAGGGAGCCAAGCTGAACCCCGTGTCCGACGGAAACCATCGGGCTCATGACGGTTTCCAGCACATCGACAAAGTTGGCCTGGCTTGCTTTAAAGGCAGTTGAGTTGGCGTTGGCGACATTGTTTGCCGTGACGTTGAGCTGTTGGCTCATGGCATTTATGCCGCTGACCCCATTGTAAAACGAGGTTAAGAACTCCATCGTGATTCTCCGCGACGCAATTTGGCGAAAACAAATAACAAATCATGGGCCCTGCGCCAATTACAAATGCAACTGACGTGCCAAAATAAATTTTCTTTTTAATTGCAACCAGTTAATGCCATTGCAAACCAAAAAGAACTATTCGACACCTGGGTAATGGGAATTTTTTGCCGTGCCGCTGGCATGGACGGCACCGGGCGCGGCAGGGGGAAGGCGAAGCCTCACATCGGCGCCAGATAGCGGCGCATGCGGATATTCATGAGGATGCCGATGCCGACCAGGGTGGCGAAAAGCGACGAGCCGCCGTAGGAAAAGAGCGGCAGCGGCATGCCCACCACGGGCAGCAGTCCCATGACCATGGCCAGGTTGATGAAGGCCTCCCAGAAGATGAGGCTGATGATACCAAAGGCGAGAATGGCGCCGAACTTGTCGCGCGACGAAGTCACCACGTTCATGCCCCAGAGGAGGAGGAAAAAATAGGTGGCCACGAAAAAGATCGAGCCCACGAAACCCCACTCCTCTGCCCACACCGAAAAGGCGAAATCGGTATGGCGCTCGGGCAGGAAATCGAGATGCCCCTGGGTGCCCTTGAGGTAGCCCTTGCCGAGCTTCAGGCCCGAGCCCACCGCGATCTTGGACTGGATGATATGATAGCCCGCCTTGTGGGGATCGCCCTCCGGGTTCAAGAAGGTCTCGATGCGCTGCTTTTGATAGGGCTTGAGAAAATACATCCAGCCCACTGGCACGGTGGTGACGCAGAAGGTCAGCAGCACCCCCAGGGTCAGCCACTTCAGCTTGACGAACAGGGTCATGGAGACGAAAATGAAGGCGAAGATGAGCGCCGTGCCCAGGTCAGGCTGCTTCATGATCAGGAGAAAGGGCGCCAGGGTGAGCATAACCGGCACGGCCAGTTCCCGCAGGGTGAAGCCCTTGCCCGTGTCCTTGCGGTAATAGTAGCTGGCAAGGGTAATCACCATCATCACCTTGGCCGGCTCCGAGGGCTGCAGATTGAAAAAGCCCAGGGGGATCCAGCGCTGGCTGCCGCCCACGGTCTTACCAAGAAAGAGGGCCGCTAACAGCAGCAGCAGACTGGCGCCATACAGCGGATAATTCCAGGCCATCAGTTTCCGGTAGTCGATACTGATGATGGCCAGGATCAGCAGCAGGCCGCCAAGAAAAAAATATATCTGCTTGAGGTACAGCGGCGTTCCATAGGCCGGCGCGGTATAGGTAGCGCTATAGAGATTCAAGAGCCCCATGACGCCGATCACCAGGACCGTGCCCAGCAGCACCCAGTCAAAATTCAGCA
This sequence comes from Desulfocapsa sp., assembly GCA_020717925.1. GTDB lineage: Bacteria > Desulfobacterota > Desulfobulbia > Desulfobulbales > CG2-30-60-27 > CG2-30-60-27. The sequence goes on along the minus strand of DYDL01000144.1, from coordinate 4,837 downwards.
GCAGCCTGCGATCAAAACGCCACATACCCACCTCCTAAATTCAGCCAATTCAGGCTGTAGGCCGAAGGCTGTTAGCTCCCCGTGCGTCCTGCCAGGGTCAGGCATAATCCTTCCCTACAGTCTAAACGCCTACAGCCTATCTACCTAAGAAGTTAATTCGTCTCAGTCCCCATCCCCTGGCGCCTGTTCGGGGGCGGACGCAGCCTCCGGCTGGCCGCCTTCGGCCGGAGCAATTCGTCCGGCAAAATAGTGCTTGAGCACCTCCCGGGCTACCGGGGCGGCGGCAGAGCCGCCGTGCGCGCCATGTTCCACCAGCACGGTGACCGCTATTTCCGGCTTGTCGGCCGGCGCATAGCAGGTGAACCAGGCGTGATCCCGGTATTTGTACGGGATATTCCCTTCGGCCACGCCCTTGTAATGTTCCAGCCGCACTACCTGGGCGGTGCCGGTCTTGCCGGCCACCAGCACCCCTTCCAGCCTGGCCTTGCTGCCGGTGCCATGTTTTTCATTGACCACGGCCGTCAGCCCTTCGCGGACCAGGGCCATCGCCTGCCGGCTGCCCTTCACCTCCCCATCCACTATTGGCGTAAAACGGCTGACCAGCTTGCCGTCCGCATCCGCCACCGCCTCCACATACTGGGGCCGATACCTGATGCCGCCGTTTGCCAGGGAGGCGGTCATCTGGCAGATCTGCAGGGGCGTGGTCGCATCAAAACCCTGTCCAATGGCCACGGAGAGGGTTTCCCCGTCCTGCCAGCTTTCCTTGCGGGCCTTTTTTTTCCAGGCCTTGGTGGGCACCAGGCCTGCCTTTTCGTTTTCCAGGTCAATGCCGGTGAGGTCGCCCAGGCCGAAGCTTTTAGCGTACTCGGCAAGCCGGTCCACCCCCAGGCGCTGACCAACGGTATAAAAGTAAACGTCGCAGGATTCGGCCAGTGCCCGATGCAGACTGACCGTGCCGTGGCCCCCGCGTTTCCAGCAGCCGTAACGACGATTACCGAACGAAATGCTGCCCGCGCAAAAGATGGACGTCTCCGGGGTGATCACCCCTTCGGAGAGGCCGGCATGGGCCGTAACGATCTTGTAGGTCGATCCGGGCGCGTAGACCCCTTGCAGCGGTTTGTTGACCAGGGGTTTCAGCGGGTTGTCCAGCAGGGCCTGCCAGTCCTTCTGAGAAATACCGCCGGCCCACTGGGTGAGCTTGATCGCCGGTGCGCTGGCCAGGACCAGTACCCGGCCGGTGTTAACCTCCAGGGCCACCACGGCGCCGGCCTTGCCGGCCATGGCCTGCTCGGCCGCCTGCTGCATGTCGGCATCCAGGGTAAGGGCAAGATCGGCGCCCGGCAATGGCTCCTGCACCTGCAACTGCTTCTGTTCAAAGCCGCGGACATCGACCTCCACGTAATTCCTGCCCTTCTCGCCGCGCAACTCCGCCTCATGGCGGGCCTCCACCCCGGTCTTGCCCACCAGGTCGCCACCCTGATAGGTGTCGTCCAGGCGGTTTTCCAACTCTTTCTTGCTGAGCTCGCCGAGATAGCCGATGAAGTGCGAGGCAAACTCGTCGTTCAGATACTGCCGGGTAGGCGCGACATCGATGCGGACGCCGGGCAACTGATAGCGGTGGTTTTCCAGATAGACCAGCACCGACCAGGGGATATCCTCGGCCAGACGCATGGGCATGTAAGGGGGCTGACTGGCGGCACCCCGTACCCGGTCCAGGAGCACTGAGATGTCGAGATGCAGGATATTGGCCAGGGCCTTAAGCACCTCTTCAGGGTCAGGAGAATCCTCCTTCATCCAGACGACATTGAAACTTGGCCGGTTGCCGACGATGACCGTACCATGCCGGTCGGTGATAATGCCCCGGGGCGGCGGAATGACCTGGGCCCGGACGCGGTTCTCCTCGGCCTGATGGGAATACTCCTCGCCCAGATGGATCTGCAGATACCAGAGCCTGGCGATCAGGATGGCGATCAGGGAGATAATGACCAGAGTGGCGATGTCGACCCGCTTCTTCAGGAGCAGCAGATCAGCGTCATCAATATTGTCGATGCGGGTACCAACCCGCCGTTTGTGTAAAACCATCGGTTTCCATTTAATAATCGCCAACAGGCGCGGGTCAGCCTTCCCCGTGGAGATTGGCGGATGGCCCACGGCCGCGGCTTGCCGCGGCAAAGCGATTGCCGGAACGCCCGCCGCCCACCATGGACCAGCGCGGCCGGCCCTTATCAAACCATCCCATGAGCCAGTCGAAAAGAAAAAACAGGGGCATGGCCAAAACGGCCAACATGAGCAGCCGCAGGAGAAGAGCGGGCCAGGACCAGTGCAGGATTTCCTCTGGTTCCAGCATGGACGTGCCCAGAAAGACGACAGTGCTCATCAACAGATAACTGGCCACCACCAGGGGGATCTGATGGGCGGCCTCACCAATGGCCAGTTGCCTGGAGATCATGAATACCACCGCATAGACCACGAGATACATCACTGGATAGAGCCCAAGAAAAATGCCGGAGAAGATATCCATCAGCAGGCCGAAGAGCAGGGTCAGCACCGCGCCCTGGAATAACGGCATGCGCATGGCAAGGAAGATCACCAGGATGAAAAGCAGATCCGGCCTGCCGATCCAGGCCGGCAGGGCCGGTAACAGCGTGGTCTGCGCCACGAGCAGCAGCACGCCGAGACCAAGAAAGCAGAGGCTGGGCATGGACTCACTCCTCCTCGGTCAGCGATTTCTCTTGCAGGATGATGACCAGGTATTCGAGCTGCTCGAAATTCACCGCCGGCGCCACCTCGATCTGCTGGAACATGCCACGCCGATTGCGCACCACCTTGGACACCGTGCCGAGCGCCAGACCCTTGGGAAAAACGCCGCCCATGCCGGAGGTCAGCACCGTCTCGCCCTCTTTTACCTCGTTGTTCTTGAGCACGTACTGCAGGTCAAAGCCCTTGCCGTTGCCCTTGACGATCCCCTGCACCCTTGACTCCTGGAGCAGAACGTCGATGGCGCTGTTGGGATCGTTGGCCAGCAGGATCTTGGCATAATGGGGCGAGGCGTTACGCACCTGGCCCACCACGCCCTCGCCACTCACCACCGGCATGCCCATCTGCACGCCGTCGCTGGTTCCCTGGTTGATGATCACCGTGTTGAACCACTGGGAAGGATCCCGGCCGACGATCTGGGCGGTGAGAAATGGGGCGGCCAGCGTCTTCTTGAGGTTGAGCAACTTCTCGAGCCGAATGTTGTTGGCCATGGCCTCCCGGTACTTGACCAGATCGGCCTGGAGCCGCTGCAACTCGCTGTGCAGCCGCAGGTTCTCCTCGCGCACCCCCCACAGGGCCACATAGCCGCCCCAGCCGCCCCGCACCATGGAGGTCACCCGGGTAACGCCGGACTGCAAGCTGCCAACCAGTTCCAGTGCCAGCTTGTGCGAAGTGCTGAACTCCTGCCGGCCAACCGTGGAGACGAGAAAGATCAGAACCAGGGTGAGGACAAGCCCGAAGAGCAGGAAGGTTTTGAGCTTACGACTTCGCTTTGTTCGTTTCCGCATGGCACCTGCCGCAACCGGGGAGCTGGAACACAACGACCCTCGCCTCGGGTCGGAAAGGGGAAAAGACGACGAAAAAACAGGGACCAACGACCTCACCACCAGGCCGGTGCTCAGGAGATCATGATCTCCTTGAGCACATCAATGTCTTCCAGGGCTTGACCCGAACCGAGAACCACGGAACTCAAGGGATCATCGGCAATGATGATCGGCAGGCCGGTCTCCTTGTTCAACCGCTTGTCCAGATTGCGCAGCAGCGCGCCGCCGCCGGTAAGCACGATGCCGTGATCAACGATATCGGCGGACAGTTCGGGCGGCGTCTGTTCCAAGGCCAGTCTGACCGTGGCCACGATGGCCTCGACCTGCTCGGCGATGGCGATCTGGATCTCCGACGAGTCGATGGTCAGGGTGGTGGGTACGCCGGAAACCAGATCCCGACCCTTGATGTCCATGGTATCGTAGGGCTCATCCGGCATGACGTTGCCGATGGTAGTCTTGATAACCTCGGCGGTGTGCTCGCCGATGGCCAGGTTGTGCTTGCGCTTGATGTACTGGAGAATGGCCTCGTCCATCTTGTCGCCAGCCACCCGCACCGACTTGGAGTAGACGATGCCGGACAACGAGATGACCGCCACCTCGGTGGTGCCGCCGCCGATATCCACGATCATGCTGGCGGTGGGCTCGGTGATGGGCAGGCCGGCGCCGATGGCCGCGGCCATGGGCTCCTCTATGAGATAGACCTCCCGGGCTCCGGCCGACTCTGCCGACTCGCGCACCGCCCGCTTCTCCACCTGGGTGATACCGGAGGGCACGGAGACGATGATGCGCGGGTGCACCATGGCACGGCGGTTATGCACCTTGCGGATGAAATAGGAGAGCATCGCCTCGGTGACCTCGAAGTCGGCGATAACGCCGTCCTTGATGGGGCGGATGGCCACGATATTGCCCGGGGTGCGGCCGAGCATCATCTTGGCCTCCTTGCCCACGGCCAGCACCTTGTTGAAACGAGCATCCTTGCGAATGGCGACCACCGAGGGCTCGCGCAGCACGATACCCTTGCCCTTGACGAAAACCAGGGTGTTGGCGGTGCCAAGGTCAATGGCCAGGTCATTGGAGAGCCAGCCCAGTACTTTATCAAAGGGAAAAAACATACGCCCACCTTCTCGCGGAATTGAACAGCCATCCCGTATCTTACGGTTTTTCCAATAAAAAATGAATTACTTCAAAACCGGACTACTCTAACAAACTCTACTTTTCTTGGCAAGGGAAATGGCGGGGAGTCCACGGCGGGCAGC
>DYDL01000426.1 GCA_020717925.1 Desulfocapsa sp. | reverse complement strand
CAACTCCGGCCCAAAGGGGACATTTCTATCGAGTTACAAAAGGGACATTCTCATGGAGTTCCGACAGCCGCGTTTTGTCACTTGACCTCGTTGGTTGCGAAGTGGCAGGCTGCCGCTGTCACTCAAGAACCAACCCATCCCAACGGAGACAAACCAATGCGCTTCCTGATCGCCTGCCTGCTCGCCCTCACGACGCTAGCCGCCAACGCGGCTGACGCGAAAATCAAACTTCTCCTCATCACCGGTGACGACGTCGGCGCCCACAAGTGGGCGGAGACCGCTCGCGTCACGCGCGACATCCTCGTCAACTCTGGCAAGTTCGACGTGAAGGTCGTCGAGGACTTGTCCTGTCTGGAGAACGCCGACGGCCTGAAGGCGTTCGATGTGATCTTCTTCCACCGTTACGACCGCACCGGCGTCATCAGCGACAAGGCCAAGGAGAACCTGCTCGCCTTCGTCAAGGGCGGCAAAGGTTTCGCCGTGGCCCACCTCGCCAGCGCGTCATTCGGCCCGGCCGTGAATAAGGACGGCGACAAGGTTGAGGTGGTCAAGCCGGGTTGGGACGAGTTCAAGAACCTCTGCGGTCGCATCTGGGTCATGAAGGTTTCCGGCCACGGCCCGCGCGCGACCTTCAAGGTCAACGTCGCCCAGAAAGACAACCCGATCATGAAGGGCATCCAGGATTTCGAGGCTGACGATGAGCTTTACGCCAAGCTCCAGGGCGACGCGAAGATCAACGTGCTGGCCACCGCCGATTCCGATTGGAGCAAGAAGACCGAGCCGCTGGTCTTCACGTTGAGCTACGGCAAAGGCCGCGTCTTCCACGAGGCATTCGGCCACGACGTGAAGGCGCTGGACAACCCCAGCATCGCCAAGCTGATCTGCCGCGGCTGTGAGTGGGCTGCGACGGGCAAGGTGAAGTAAGGCCGAGGGCCGAAGGTCGAAGGCCGATTGATTGGGGTGCTGCTGGACGACTGAGGACGTAAGCGGTGGCAGGAACGCTTCCGTTCCGCCGCTACGCCTTCGCTTCCTTCATCTTCACGGGATCGTAGCGCGGGGTGAGCAGGTGGTTGACCGCGAACGCCACCAGATAGGCGCACGCGCAGATGCCGAAGAGGATCGAGTAGCCCGCCGTGATGTCGCCATTCACTTTCTCGAAGTAATCCAGCAGCTTGCCGGTCAGGATCGGGAACAGCATCCCGCCCATCGAGCCGGCCATGCCGCCAAGGCCGATCACCGACGCGCCCGCCCGCTTCGGGAACATGTCGGAGACATGTGGTGTAGAGGTTGGCCGACCACGCTTGGCGAACGGGGGGCGAACGGGGTCACATCCCCACAAATAACAATTCAACCTTCGCCTTCTCG
>DYDL01000425.1 GCA_020717925.1 Desulfocapsa sp. | reverse complement strand
GAATTCCATGCGCGCAACCACCGCGGGCTTGTCGAGGATTGCCTGGCGTCAACTGCGAGGAATGCTTCGGGGTGGTGGCCGCCACGGCTGATGCCGCCCACCGGACAGGCGTGCCGCTCCCACGACCTATTGCGATTTCATCTGCGCCAGCCATCCGTCACCGTCATAGGTGCACGGATCCCACACCCGGCTGTCCTCCAATTCCTTCGCGAGGCTTGCGTCCCGCGTCTTGTAGAGGAACATCCAGGCCGGCAACTGTCTCCGGAACGGCGCGAACGCCTCGATGCTGGATTTCTTCTCCACGCCGAAGCCAATGACCTCGAAGGTGTGGATACCTTCACGCTCGCACCGGGCCAGTGCCGTTGAAATCAGCTTGGGCAGCGCGTCTTCCCTTCCGCGCAGACACTGAAGGTCTGCCAGACGCATCCGCTTGAGGCCGATCTTCGGGCTGTCCTGCCGGAGACAGATCGCGCAGCCGTGCAGGCCGGCTTTGTCTCCCGTCGCGAGCACCCATGCTGTTCCGTTCCCGATGGCTTGTTGAAACCGCCAGTCGAGGTTGGCACGGTCGCGGACACACAGCAGCCCGTTGTTCTGCTCGCGGAGGTCCTGCCAGAACCGGTCGAACCTCTCGTCGAAACGGGCGCAGAACTCCACGCCTGCATCCATCGCGGGGCGTAGATGGGAGGGCTTGAGGACAGTTTCCGCTGCCAGCAACAGCCCTGCGGCGGCGCTGGCAAACACTCCGGGCAGTCTCAGGCGCTTATGTGCGAACAAACTCTGGAGAAATCCCGCGCGGTCCAGCACCCAGAAGGAAGCGCGGTCATAAGCGACAGCGGGCGGTCTCCTGGCCCCCAGTTTCTCGAACACAGCCGCCGCCCGATGCGTGGCGGTGGTGTCCAGAAAGAGGTCCACGTTTTCCTGTCGGAAGAACCTCCTGACCAGCGCCGGCGACAGGCCGCGATATTCCTCGGACACGACCCACAGGCTGGCCGCAGCGCCGGCCAGCGGCCTGTTCCTGAACTCGTATTCCAACGGCACGTTGCCGAGGTAGCCGACGCTTTCCTTCCGGTCGGTCTCGATCACCCAGCCGATGGGCCACGGCATCGGGCGGCGGGCCAGCAGCGGGCCGGCCTCGTAGATGCGCCGCCATTGCGCCTCGGAATACGCCGCGAGGCCGTAGCGGGCCTTCAGGCGCTCGACCTGTTCGTAATCCGCAAATGAAGCTTCCCGGATCGTGGTCATTCAGGGATGACACAAGGCAAACAACTCGCCGTTGGTCACGCGCGTGAGTTGTTTGCGGTGAGAGAGGTGTTCGAGCATCCTCGCCAGCTTGTCCCACTCGCCCTCCCGTTCAATCTCCCAACTGTGGAAATACAGGTGGGCCACTCCGCCGCGCTGCTCCA
>DYDL01000424.1 GCA_020717925.1 Desulfocapsa sp. | reverse complement strand
TTTCCCGAGATCGCCAGTTCGCAGCGCGACGGCTTTGGCATTGTCATGCCCTTATTTATCAACCTTTCGCCCAGCGTGGACCTGACCCTGGTCCCTGGCCAGCTCAGTTCCCGGGGAGCCTTGCTGGGCGCTGAGTTCCGCTATGCGGCCGGGCCGCGTTCCCTGGGGAGCGTTGCGGTCACTTATCTACAGGACCACACCGCCGATACCCTGGCCGACGATTATCGGTCCGACGGCTTTCTGCGTACGAATAACAACCGGTACTGGTTGCGGGGCAAAGTTGATCATGTCTTTGATAACGAGGTTGCCTTGCGTCTCGACGTGGATCAGGTTTCCGATCCGGATTATCTGCACGAATTTCGGGGCGGCATGCTCGGCTTTGACGTGGGCCACGTCACCTATCTCAACCTCTTTCATCGGGGTTTGCAGGAGGCGAGCATTCCCTTCCGGGAGTCTACCTTGCAGTTGTCGCGCGGCTGGCCCTCCACCTTCCTGGGCGCCGAGGCGCGGGGCGTGGACGATTCGGGCTACACGCCCAGGAATTTTGTTGCAACCGGCGCGGGGCAGCCCCTGCACACCCTGCCCCGCCTGCTGGTGGAAGGGTGCTCGCGGTTGCCCGTGCAGCACTTGGGTTACAAATATTCTTCAACATATGAGTATTTCGGGCGGGGCGAAGGGTTGAGCGGCCATCGGCTCGACCTGCGGCCAGCCTTGACCGCCTCGTTGCCCCTGGGGCCAATTTTTGAGGGCCGGCTGGAGAGCGGGGTGCGGGAAACCTTGTACCAGTTGGAGCAGCATGGTGATACCTCGGAGGAGTGGCCGGTTGATCGGCTCCAGGACCGTTCCATTTATGACTTTTCCACCCGGGTCGCCACCCTGATGTTTCGGGATTTTGACCTGGGTGGCGAAAATCGCAGCCATCTCCGCCACCTCATGCGCCCGAGCCTCGGCTACGTGTATACCAGCCAGGTTGACCAGAGCGAGTTGCCGGATTTCGACCTGCTGGACCGGCTGGAGCAGCGGAACGGGGTGGAACTCGCTTTGCATCAGTTTTTCAGCCTTGCCGGCGTGCGGCCGGACGGTACACCCTTTCAGCGTGATCTGGGCTTTATCAAGATTCATCAGGACTATGATCTCCATGAGGGCCGTCGTGAACTGGCTACCGACGAGGAGGCGCTCCATCCCTGGTCGGACATCTTTTTTGACTTTGATCTGCGGCCCTTGCAGGCGCTACGTTTTCGCTATCTGACCGAACTGGACGTTTACGGCGAAGGCGTGCCGAAGTATGAATTCCGCACCCGCTATACCGGCAAGCGGGACAACCGCCTAGCCCTGGATTACCGATATATCAGGGGTTCAGCCCATGAGTTTGATCTTTCCCTGGGCACCAGGCTTTCCGACCAATTGTTCGTGG
>DYDL01000423.1 GCA_020717925.1 Desulfocapsa sp. | reverse complement strand
TGGCCCAAATCGTTGCGGGTGATCACCACATTGCCGGCCGCCAGGTTGGTGCGGCTGGTGAGCACGTGGCCGTAGTTCCAGCCGAAGGTAGTGATTTGACCTTTGGCGTCGGTGATCTGGGTGATGTTGTTGTTGCTGTCGTAGGTATAGGTGGTTGCCTTGCTGAGCGGATCGGTCTCCTTGTATTTGCGGCCGAAGTCGTCGTAGACCAGCGTGCCATATGAATTCTAATGTGACTTGTCATGGTGTAGACGCGACCCCAAATCTTCTCGAGAATCAGTTTTCTTGCAAATAAAAGCTTTTGTGCCTAAAATCACTCATAGAGTAAAGATTCACACCCATTCGGAGGCTGTTTTCCATGGAACTAGGCGCAAAGATTAAGAAGCTACGAAAAGAGAAAAAGCTGACCCAGGACGAACTGGCCGAGAAAGCCGGGATTAGCGGCAACCATTTGAGCCGCCTGGAGAGAGGGGTTTTTCAACCATCCGTCGAAGTGGTGAAGCGGCTTGCGCAGGCGCTGGACGTCAATGTTGACGGCCTTCTTTCCGGAGAGGATGAGGCATCGCCAGCGGTGAGCATCCAAAACAAAGAGTTGACCGAACGGGTACGCATGATCGATCAACTGGAGCCGGAAGACCAACAGGCGATCACGAGGGTGATTGACACCATGCTCACCAAGCACAGAATGCAGAAACTCCTTGCTGGTTCCCTGGGGGCATGAAGAGATGCCGTTGATCTTGAGGGTTGGGCCGTACAAGTTCTTTTTTTACAGCCATGAACCGAACGAGCCGCCGCATGTCCATGCGGACCGGGACAATCTGTCGGCGAAATTCTGGCTGCAGGAGGTGCAGCTTGCCAGGAACACCGGCTTCAGCCCTCGTGAACTGAACAAGCTGGAAGTCATCGTCAGGGAACATCAAAAGGAACTGCTGGAGAATGGTATGGGTATTTTAGCACTGGCGGCAGATGAGCGGGTGAAGGGTGTGCATTTTACCGAGGACACTCTAAGTGTCGATCTGATGGATGGCCGCACAATCACGGTGCCGCTTACGTGGTATCCGTCTTTGCGGCATGCCACGCCAAACCAGTTGCAAAACTGGGAGACTTGCGGCGGCGGCTACGGCATACACTGGCCGGATCTTGACGAGCATCTCAGCACCGAAGGGCTGCTTCGAGGTGCACCGGCACCACGGACACAGTTCGTGCAGGAGTACAGGCCGCAAGGATAGCGGAGGGGCTGACGTGCTCGGGTGCCCTGAAAGAAATACCCTTGGGGTGCTTCAGCCGCTGCGCGTCTTCCACGCCGGAGTTTATCCCCCTTTACCGGGGGGCCGCAGCCCGTCTTTATCGGATCACCCCCAAACCCCCGCCGGGGGTTCATGGTACGTGGTTGTCACACTTTTTGCAGGCTATGTCCGGCAAGC